>QMVZ01000011.1 GCA_003661365.1 Thermoproteota archaeon
ACTATTCTTTAGGCATTTACGACGTCGAAAGCGGGACAATAGACTGGATAATCGACGACCCGAGCAGAAACATAGAGAGAATATACAGTCCCATAAACAGCAACCACCTTGTGTTGATAGAGTATGAAAGGGCAAGGGTCAGGCCATCGATAATAGACTTAGAGACCATGGAAGAGAAGGTTCTCCCTAGAATCAGGGGCTCTCTCGTACCCATTGGCCCTGTCTCAGAAGAAGAGTGGGTGGGGTTATACTACTCTTCTACTCACCCGCGAGAGATCGTTAGATTCGACATAAATAACGTTGACATCTCATACTTCCAATCGTTAACTCACGTTTGGGAAAGAACCAAGATTAAACCAGAGCAACTTACTCCAGCAGAAGATTTCGAATGGAAGGCTAAAGACGGCCTAAAAATTCATGGATGGCTCTATCGTTCCAAAAAGCCCAGCAAAAAGGCTATAATCTATGTTCATGGTGGACCAACTGCCCACGCTAGGGACGACATTTACGCTCAGATTCAATACCTAGTCTCCAGAGGGTTTAACGTCCTTGCGCCGAATTACAGAGGATCCACAGGTTACGGGGTAAAATTTGAGGACCTTATAAGGGTTAACGGATGGGGAAGCGACGAGCAAGAGGACATATGGGCTGGGATTAAGGCACTTATTGAGAGAGGAATAGCGGAAGAGGGGAAGATAGGAATTACCGGGACAAGCTATGGTGGCTACTCGAGTTGGTATGCCATCACCAAGGCTCCGGACCTCGTGGCAGCCGCAGTTCCCATCTGCGGGATGACAGACTTGGTGGTTGATTACGAGACAACTAGGCCAGATCTTCGACCCTATTCAGAGGAGATGCTTGGAGGGAGCCCTGAAGAGGTTCCCGAACGGTACTATGAGCGTTCTCCAATAAACTTCATCCATCAAATCAAGGGCAAGCTTTTGATAGTCCAAGGAGCCCAAGATCCAAATGTCACGCCTAAGAACGTTGAAGAGGTGATAAAAAGGCTGGATGCCGAGGGAATTGAGTACGAATTGCTTATCTTCGAAGATGAGGGTCACGGAATACTAAAAACCAAAAACCAAAAGGTTCTCTTCAAGAAGATGGCAGACTTCTTTTCAGAAGCCTTAGGATAAATCCATCTGGAAATTCATTCATTTTATTCTTAATAGACAAAATGGCGACATAACCCATGAGAGCATAGGTGGGAATATTAAGAGAGGAGGAATACATGGCCCTTACCTCCCGAATTAAGTTTCCAAGAGGGTTTGATAGGGACCTAAAACTAGTTCTAGCATCGCTTGCATGTAGAAGAGTCGTTATGGGTTTTCTTGAGGTAGTGAGGGCGATTTATTTTGCGTTTTTAGGTCTTAGCCCCGCCCAAATAGGCATACTTTTCATGATCCCAATAGCTCTTGGAGCTGTTCGATCCATTCTCTTCGGGTTATTAGCTGATAGATATGGCAGTAAGATCTTCATAGTTATCGGAAACGTGTTTTCTACTCTAAGGCTTGTTATTTACATATTTTCAAAGGAGTATTGGATGCTAGCCCTTGCTCAGGCCATTGGAGCTTTTGGAGAGGGTGGAGGACCTGGGCAGCCCTCTGTCTCAGCTCTAATCACAGACAAGACATCTCCAGAAGTTCGAACGCATGTATTCAGCACATTGGCTTTCACAAATGCAGCTGCCGCGACTTTAGGCTCAATGATGGCTGGTCTCCCTGTTCTGTTTGAAAAGAAGTTAAATATCGGGACAATTTCCTCATATGGGCTTTTATTCTGGATAGGAGTAATTTTCTCCTCTCTAGCAACGTTTTTAGTTATTCCCATAAAGGAGAAAAGGTCAAAAGAAGAGATGGGAAGAAAAGCCCGCGGTCTGCTCCCGAAGAAGTCCTGGGGTGTTATAGGGAAGTTTTCTCTTGTTAGATGCATTGGAGGTCTTGGCTTTGGGATGATAAGCCCTTTACTCCCGTTGTATTTTTACATGAAGTTTTCAACAGGGCCGGAGATCCTCGGTCCTTTTTATGCTGTATCCAGGTTCATCTCCATGTTCTCTTACCTTTTCATCGATAAGATAGTCTCTATAATGGGAGAAGTGGGTAGCATAGTGATGTCTCGCCTAGTCTCACTTGTTGGTATCCTCTTACTACCCATAGCACCAAATTACTACGTAGGAGGAGCTTTGATAGTTTTGTTTAGGACCATCCTATTGTTTACCATGCCGGTGAGGCAGTCTTTCATCACCCTAATCGTTGATCCATCAGAAAGCGCATCTGCCGTTGGGATTAGCAACACGGCAAGGATGGCAGTCAGGTCGGTGGCTCCCGCTATTGCTGGCTACATGTTTGAGGGCATCAGCTTGAATCTACCGTTTTTCCTGGGTGGTATGCTGGTGGGATTGAATGCCCTTCTATATCATGTCTTTTTCGGAAGAAAAGAAGTTAGTAGCAGCAGAACAAATAACAGCTGATTTATTCTTATTTAAACTCGATCAATCCCGAATAATTGGTTTGTTAAGGTATGCTGTTTATAGGGCTTTTCCAAACCTATTAGATACTTGTCGATGATCCCCCTTTTTCATAGCATTTAAGCTTGGACAAACTTAAATCCCTAAGGTTCGTTTTATTGGAGGTCTCGGCTTATGAGTTCTCAAATAGTTGAGTTAATGGACAAAGCAGTCCAATATGCCTTGGAAATTGGAGCTGACTTCGCCGAAGTAAGGGGGGAAGACACGATAACAGGAGAAGTCAAAGCTGTAAATGATGAAATACGAACGGTTTCAGAAGTTCGAAACCTAGGGATCGGTGTGAGGGTCTTTTACAAGAAAGGAACGGGCTTCTCATTTTCGAACGTTCTTGATGAGGAGTACATCTACCGTACTGTTAGAACTGCTATGAAAATAGCAAAAGCCTCAAAAAAGAGGGCTTTGATCAAGCTTGACTTGGCAGAGGTCGAAACTGTGGAGGATAGGAAGCAATCACCCGCAACTAGACACCCAAAAGATGTCTCGCTCGATGAGAAGAAGGATCTGTGCCTAAGACAGTGTAAAACAGCAAGGAATGTGAGTGATCGGATAGTAAATGTCATAAGTTCTTTCATGGAGTACCATGGAAGGCTTCATTATGCAAATAGCGAAGGAACGAAGGTATCTTATGAGCCTCTCTTGATTGGTTTGAGCATTGTATGCGTTGCTAAGGAGGGAGAGACGATAGTTGACGCTAGTGATAGATACGGAGGCTCATTTGGGCTTAGCGTCTTTGAAGAAGAGGCGCATACGCCTGAAAAGATTGCTGAAAACGCGGCTAATTGGGCATTGGAGAAATTGAGGGCAAAATCGGCTCCTGCAGGAAAGTTTTGCGCTCTTATAGATCCAAGGCTGGCTGGTGTGCTGGCGCACGAGTCCTTTGGGCATCTCTCAGAAGCTGACATGGTGATGGTTGGAACATCACCGCTAGCCGGCAAAATTGGCCAATATCTGGGTTCAGAGATGGTAACAATAGTTGATGAGGGTTTACCAGAGAGAGGGGGTTATAGGATATACTTTGATGACGAGGGTGTGCCATGCACCAAGGTCGAGATTCTAAAAAGAGGGAAGTTGAACTACTACCTGCACAGTAGGGAAACAGCAAAAGCCATGGGAATGAAGCCCACTGGAAATGCTAGGAGCCAGGACTACTCCTTTGAACCAATTGTAAGGATGAGGAACACTTACTTCGATGCCGGAGACTGGAAGCCAGAAGAAGCCTTAAGCGAAATTAAACGGGGAATATACGCAATAGATACTGCTGGCGGACAAGTTGAAGCCAGTGGAACCTTCGTGTTCAAGGCAGTTAAGGGATATTGGGTAGAAAAAGGCGAGCTGAAGTATCCCCTACGGGATGTAGCCCTAACTGGAAACATTCTTGATCTCCTCAAAAAGGTTGACGCGGTCTGCAATGACTTAGAAATATCCAGTACCCCGTTTGGAGGTTGTGGAAAGATGGATCAAAGGGTCTACGTTGGCACAGGAGGACCCCACATAAGGGTAAAAGAAGTCCTTTTTGGAGGTGCTCGTTAAGTATGGAGGAACTTTTAGAGGTTGGAAGTAAGGCCGTAAATTACGCTGAAAAGCTCGGAGCTGATGAAGCTGAACTTTTCCTTAGCCTTGAAAACCATACTTCGTTGAAGTTCATCGGAGGCATATTCGCCTCAAGAGGAGGAGCTGTAAAAGGGATAAAGGGGTCTTTGATCAAACTTGCAGAGCCATGGATTAAGAAAAAGGGTGTACCACTTATAACAAGCGGGATCAGAGCAGGAGTTGGAGTAAGAGCTGTAGTAAATAAGGCAATGGGCTTCTCGAGCGTCTCAAGCTTGGAGGAAAGCCAAGTTTTAGCAGCTGTGGAGGAGGCAGTAAAAATAGCCAAAATAAGACCTCCAGACCCTAACTGGGTTTCTTTGCCTGAGCCTAGAAAGCCTTCTGGTCAAGGCGTGTTTGACAAGAGGATTTTGGATTTAGAAATAGATGAAATTCTGGATTTATGTGTTAATTGTTGTGTAACTGCGGGAGACTTGGACAAAAGGGTTACGCAGACCATGGCAATGGTTTCCGCGAGATCTCTTTACATTGGCGTAGTAAACACTCAAGGTATTGAGGTTTGCGATAAAGGAACCTTTTTCACAGCGTTCATAAGCATCAAGGCTAAGTCCGGAGACGAGGAGACATCAGGCGGCGATTTCCTCTCTTCAAGAACGTTCAATATAGACTTGCGGGACATCTCGATTAGCGCTGCAGAAAGGGCACTAGAGTGCTTCAGTAGAAAAGCTTTGCGTGAAAAATACGTAGGTCCAGTCATATTTGAAAATATGAGTTGGAGTGAGCTTTTCTCAACCATTTTCACCTATGGAATCTCTGCTTTAAACGTTCAAGAGAACCGATCAGTTTACAAGGACAAGATTGGAGAGCAGGTTGCTGAGGATTACATAACCGTGATAGATGATGGGACGCTTGAAAACGGCTTTGGGACAAGCGCAGTAGATGATGAGGGTTGTCCAAGACAGAAGACTCCAATAATTGAGAGAGGTGTGCTCCGTAACTATCTGTACGACAATTATTCCGCAAAACGAGATGGAAAGGAGAGCACAGGTAATGCCAGTAGGCAGAGGCTCTTCGGAACTCCTAGTTACGCAAATCAGCCTTCAATAAAACCATCAAACCTCTTAATAATGCCTGGAAAGGGGAACTTAAACGAGCTAATAGGCGAAATAAAGGAGGGAATACTTGTAAAGGGCTCGTTAATAGGTGCTTTACATTCTAACGTATTGACAGGGGATTTCTCTGTAACCTCCAACAACACATTTAAGATAGAAAACGGGGAAGTTTCGTATCCGCTTAAGCCATGCACTGTGGCTGGAAACCTATATGAAGCACTAAACTCAGTATTGGCGTTAGGAAATGACCTAAGATCATTTGGGAACATCATTTGCCCATCAATTATCGTTAAGAGAATCGTGGTTTCAACATAGCTCCTTCTGTCATCACCAAATAACCCATTTCCACATCTATTACTACAACACTCCAAATAAGTTCTTGTCCGATAAGATCTCTATTTTTCGGGGTCAATAAGACGATATAATACAAATTGTGTTTTCGATCGTCCTAACAACCAGAGAGGGTGCTAGGGGTATGTTGAGACCAATGAAATGAGTCTTAAGTAATAATGTATTTAAGATATTGTGTGGATATTTGGCTGTAGACTTGAAAATGATTGAAGACATGTTAGAGGATTTGCCTGATAACGTTGCCATAAAATTGGCCCAGAGGATTTTAAGGGACGAGTTGGACAGAATTAGAAGGGTATTTCCCTATTACCTGATTATGATCATAATTCTTTACTTGGGGATTTTCTTCGTTCGCTCAGATATCTTGAAGGTTTTCCTAAGCCTATATCTCATCATCATAGGCTTCTTTTACTTTGTAAGATTGGACAGAGAGTTAAGGAAAGCCAACTACTGGATAGAATACGTCTTTTTCATCTCATCCGAAAAGGAGAGGGAGAGGAAGAAAAAAGTTCCCCTTAAGGCAGCCCTCAGAGAGACTGTTTCCATAACTAGAGAGCTTGAGAACCTTTGGAGGGTAAGCTCTCTGTTCTTATTCCTGTTCATGGCGCTTCTGGCCCTGTCTCAATACATGACCCTTCTCCGTTAGTAACGAGTAAACAATGTTCAATGAACATTGTACAACGAAAAACTTCATATCCTGTCTATCCCTGCAAAATGGCTTTATTCTGCTGAAGGAAATTGGGGATTCTAATGAATTGTTTATCTAGAAGGATTCTGCTCCTTCTTCTTGAATACAGCAATCCAAGGACTGCCAAAATACTTCCTTTCTTCTTTAGTTGTTCTTCTGTAGTCCTTAAACTTGCCTTCGCTGTATCTTGTAAATGTGACAAGTAGAGAGTAAGGTTTTCTTGAGTACAAGTCAAGTCTGTTTGAGAGATATGTGGTCACGGTATATCTTCGCTTCTCACCAAATTGTCCAAACCTTTGAACTAGTCATTCCCAATCCTCAGGATAAAGAACCTTAAAGACCTCAATGAAGTCTAGGACAGTAAACGAGATCTTCGGTATCCTCTTTATCGTCTCTTCTATCTTCTTCTCGTCCAAAAGAGAGCTCATGATAAAATAAGGAGCTTTTGTCTCTATTAAAAGAGACATATCAATCTTCCCAGATCTCACTCTCATGTTCCACAAGCAATATATCAGAGCTTTAGATGTCTAATTTTCTGGAAAGATCTTTTATCTAAATGTTTTTTATTTATTCTCAAAACTGCAAGCATAAGATGAACAGAAAGATCCTATTCGCCCTTGTATTATTTATCCTAATTAGCCTTCCATCCCTAAGTAGCTTATCAACTCAGTCCGATGATGGCAATGTTGTAGTAATTTCGATAGATGGAGCAAGAGCTGATTTCCTATTCAGACTGATGGAAGAAGGCATGCTACCAAACCTCCAAAACTTGGCTTCGAGGGGCTCTATGGCGGCATTTTCTGTAAGCGTCCTTCCATCCTTAACCGCAGTAGCCCACGCCTCAATCTCAACAGGAGCTTGGCCTGGGACGACTGGAATTGTCAGCAACTACTTCCATGTGGTTACTGACCCTATATACAAGGGCACAGACGGATTTGGAGCGCCCTTAAAGGCCGAAGCCATATGGATAACCGCTATTGAGAACGGAAAGAGCGTCGCAACAATAGGCTGGCCTTGTACAGATGCTGATGATCCTGAAAGGAGAGGTGACTGGACCGTATCTTGGGGCACAAGGGATGCTTATTCCTATAGCAAGGACATAAAGTCTTGGTGGTGGAAAGATGCAAACTGGGTTATGGGGGATGTTATCTCTTATAGTACACCTAAGGAAGCTTACTTCTACCTTAAAGTTGGCTGGAAGAAATATTACGTCAACATACTGGCAATTGACACTACGGACGATTTAGAGGAGAACTATGATGCGGTTTACTTCGATGACGACAAGGATCTGACAAACGGATATTATGGAGGACCTCTCAGGCTAGGAGACTGGTGCCCAATAGAGCTACCTAATCCAGAGAGGAGCGGCAGCTGGGTAAAGATAATGGTGTTTAAACCGGACCTTTCAGCTTTTAACCTGTTTCTAGGAGCTGTGTGGCACACGAATGCTTACCCAGAAGAGCTGGAAGAGTATATAAACGATGAATTCGGTTTCTTCCCGGGAGACCCAGATTACTATGCACTAGAGCACGGATACATAGACGAGATCACATATCTAGAACAGGCTGAGAGGCTGGCTGATTGGCTTGCAGATATAACCATATACTTGATAGAGGAGTATGATCCAGACCTTGTCCTTGCGTATCAGCCTCAAGTAGATGAGTGCGAGCACCAGTTCCTTCTAGTTGACCCAAGACAGCTTGGCTACACGCCGGAGAGGTCAGAGGAATACATTGGATACTTGGAGTGGGCATATGAGCTCGCTGATGAAAACGTCGGAGGGATAGTAGGGGCTGCTGGATACGACTCCACCTTCTTCGTGATCTCGGATCATGGCATGGCACCAATACACACGGTGGTCTACATCAACGAGATACTAAAGGAAGCAGGCCTTCTAGTGACTTATACAAAAGGAAGCTGGACCTACATAGACACATCAGCCACAAAGGCATATGCATTTACCTCAGGAGCTGCAGCTCACATATACATAAACCTAGAGGGAAGAGAACCCACGGGCATAGTTCCTCCAGAGGAGTACAGGGAGGTCCAACGTCAGATAGTGGAATTACTTCAATCAGTCAGGGATCCAGAGACGGGTGAGGAGGTTTTTGATATAATAACCATCAAGGAGATGACAAAAGCATTCCATCTCTACAATGAGAACACTGGAGACGTCTTTGTTACGACTAGGAAGGGTTACACCCTAAGTTATCAATATTGGGTTGGGATCCAGTTCGAACCATCAACGTATTACGGCCAACATGGATATAACCCGCTCATTCCAGAGCTTTATGCCACATTCATAGCCTGCGGACCCAGAATAAGGCACACCATTATAGCTCCAATAAGGATCATAGACATAGCACCAACGGTATGCTATGCGCTTAACATACCTCCTCCAGCCGACGCAGAAGGAAGGGTTCTGCATCAAATATTCGTTCACCATCCCTAAAATCCCCTTTCCCTTTTCTTTTTTTGAGAGAACGCAGTTTTGCGACTCTATGTTGTAACAAGCGAGTCCAGCTCAATCCTGATTAATCTCTATGAAGCAATCTCCTGATAGCCATCGATATAGCTAGAGCTAATGGTATGAATGCAACAGTTAGAATTCCCGCCTTCTCGTGAGCAAAGGCCTCAAAAACAAGCTTTCCCATTTCTATAATGTAAGAAGCTATAATTAGCACTTCGAGCTTGTGAAGGATCTCCTGCAAGTTTACTAGCCTTGCAAGCAGGTCTTTTGATCAACCTACCTCTTTAAAGGCCTTTTTATGATTGAAGCCATCCCCTTCATAGGTGTTTATTTGATTTTTTGATGTCTTTGCCCCCTGAGTCCTTTTATCTGCTCTTCTCCTTTTCGTATTTTCTCCTAAGTTCTTGGTAGGTTTCTTTGCTTATTCTTCCTTCCTTAAGGGCTTTTTCAAGTTTCATTATTTTCTCATCTATTTCGCTCGTTGAAACCTGTTTAGCTCCCTTTCTTTTCATCATAAATGCGCCTATTATAGTGAAAATGCCTATGAGGGCGCCTATACCCAAGATTTTGCCAGAGATGCCTTGAGACGGTTGAGATGCTGATGAAGTCGGTGTCGGTGATGAAGGAGTAGATATTGGAGGCGGGGAAGTTGATGGTGTAGCTGACGGGGATGGTTGTTGAGTTGGCGGTGGTGATGGGGTGCCAGCTGAAACGCCTCCGGACCTTCCCATAAACTGTGGGCATCCCCCATCCCCTCTCCAGCAGTGATAAGCTATGTTTAGCAACTTAACAAATTCTCCAGTTGCTTTGCAGTGACCCGCAGCCGAGGGATGGTTATCTGGCTGTCCATCCCAGAATGTTGGGTAGGCAAGGAAATCGTTTGGATAGCCTATTACGTGTTGAACCTGTCCATTCCAATATCTATGGTGATTTCCTGACTCTGCTCCAAGATCGTTGGTGTTAGGATCCCCTCCGTTTGAGGTTAGAACATTGTAGTAATCGAATACAAACACGTTATTGTATGGATAGTCATCAAGCCAGTGGTATACTAGCCAGATATTTATCGCCCTTAGCTTTGCCGCCATCTCCGGATCTACAGCCTGATCATGAGAGGGAGGAGTTGTTATTAGGACGAACATCTTATCCTGCCTAGTGGCAAAATAATCTAAGAGATCCCTGTAGAGGCCCTTAATGTTGCTGACTGTGTAGTAGTTTGCTCCGCTGCATTGGGGGTCATCGCAAAGGCCTTTTCCCCAAAGCGGATTTGGTTGTCCTTTGGGGAGCGGTGGATCCTCAGGGTTACCTAATATGTACTGACCGCTCGAAAAGCAGGACTTAAACATTATTATTACGTTTTCTCCCCCAGGATCTGGAATAGAGTTCTCACCTGTGGTGTAGCTGGATGTGTAGAGGGCCTGGAGGTATGTATCCCTGTGTGGGCCCAGGAACCAGTTGTACCAGTGTCCTATATCCGTGTGATATCCTATCGGGTTCCCGTCATTAACGTCCAAGTCAGGTGGGCCCCAGTCATAGTTTGTTTCGGTAACATAGTAGTTGTTCTGGTTTAGTGCCTCTCTAAGGCCTCCTATGTTCAGCCAATCCTCACCAGTTGAATGGTGGATGAAGGCCAACCTTACTGGAGCGGAGGGTGGATTTGGGTTAAGAGGCATGGCTGGACCAGGGGAGGTGGTCAATGTTGATGTTAGAGAAGAGATTGCTAATAGAATTGAGACTGAAAGGGAAAGAAGGGCCATATCCTTGGACTTTTTGATTTTCAAGAAACATACGCCTCTGAACTTCTTTGGAGAGAAATCCCTTGGATAAAACTCTAAAAAAGTTTAGGTAACAGCAATTTATTGAAATAGTAACAATTTTGGAAAAAGAAATTAGGTGCCCTACTCTCGCACAAAGATGGCATGTTCAAATTTCTAATTCTTTCTCTACAAACCTAACAATTTTGCTGAATTCAGGATCTCCTACGATGTCTTCGACCAAGAGTTCAATCTTTGTAGTTCCAATTCCAAGTTTTTCTGCCCAAGCAATTTGATTGTGCTTTTTCACATCCACATTCTTCAAGGGCTCGGCCCCTATTGTCTTTAGTACCGCGGCCCCGACAGCATCTGTCGCAACTCTATCTCCAGAAGCTATGATTACTCCTGGCTTCCTCACCTCACCTTTAGCTGGGCCACCTGAAACAAACGCAAGAGTGCCATCTAGAAGAATTAGATCTGCAGGAAGGAAAATGTTGAACTCTGCTATCAATTTCCTTGCGTTTTTACCATCTCTATGGACCCTCATTCTGTTTTTCGGGTGTATGGCTCCCATTGTAAGCTTTAGGGCCATTGAAATGCCTCCAGCTGGAGCATGGGTTTTCATACATGGAAAATACAGTATTCTCTCAGCTTCGTAGGCATCCTTTGCAACTATGACGCCCTTTTCCCAAAGCACCTCTTTCTCGCTCCTTACTAAGACCCACTCTCCCTCGTCAAAGAAGCTAACTTTGACTCCCTTCTCCTCAGCTACAGCCAAGCTCCCGTTCCTCCTCATCGTTTCCCTAGTTGGTAACCAATTTGGACCCGACATCTCCCCCTATGAATGGCTCAATTCCCACATCTCTGATTAAGTCTATGGCAAAAGAGACTGTTTCTGGGTGAGTTGAGGCAGGAAGCGGATCATGACTGTTAAAATTGGGTTTAATCATCACCTTTTCCTCTGCTCCTTCTAATGCTGGCTCCACTCCTCCTATAAGTTCAAGCGCTTTTCTATATCCTTGAATCCTGTCATTGGCCCTAATTAACGCAACGAGGCTTTTTTTACCGTCTTTATATTTGTTTTCTCTAGATTTTGCCATTTCTTCGGACAAATAATTTGCTCTAGAAACCATCATCATGAATTTAGCTAAACTTAGGCTAGTCTTCATTAACCTTCTAAGAGAACTCCATTCTTAAGATTTAAGCTCATTTATGATTGTCCTATAAAAGATAGACTCATTTTAAGCCCAGTTCTGATTCGATTTTCCTTAACTCTGACAGAATTTGTTCATCTTCTACCATACTAACTCTCCAGAAGATGTCTTGGACAGTAATACCTTTATAGAGTATTCCTGATGGGACAGCTCTTACCGTATCTGCAGAATAAATAGGGACTTCGTAGCCCAACCAATCTTTCATTTCCTCTTTAATCATCCTTACTGAAAACTTGTACACGGGATCTTTTTCGGTGCCCCCATAGGACATCAGGATATCAATTGCCGTCTCAACATCCTTTCTGCTGACTTCTGGGATTTCAGCTTCTCTAACTTTTCTCTTGAGGTATGAAAGAGAAATATACTGCTCTGACGGAAGATGAGTCATGTAGACTGCCTTAACTCTTAATCCATACTGAGATAGAGCCTTAGCTACATAAGGAGCTTGAAACACAGAGGGATATGTGTTGTGTTGTCTGAAGATCCCTCCAATCACAAAAAGCTCTGCTTTCTGGCTTTCCAGCATTTTAAGGTTAGGCAACAGATTTTCTACATGTATAAAGGATCCATCCCTTGTTTCAGTCCCATCGCTTAAGAAAACATACGCCGTATCCTTGTACTCAAGTGAAATTGATATCGGAGGCTCTGGAGGGCTATGAGGTGCCTCTCCAAGGCAGACGAACTTGAACTCTCCATCTTTCAAAACAACCTCTGAGAATTGTTCTCTAAGTCTCTCAGTGGATGGGTCGATCCATTGAACTCTTCTTCCCTTCTCTGGTGCCATATACCTTATTAGATCTTTTACATCTCTCTCCAGTCTTTGACTGTAGACGATGGATCCTGCAACTACAAGCATGAAGCATTTTCTCGATACAAGAATGTGCCTGAGCTTCCAATTAGTGGTCGAGTTAATCAGAGCTGGCAGGCATCTTGGCGAATGATCTTCATGAGGATGGCTGTATATTGCATACCATGAGCTGAGTTCTTCCATATCAAAAATGCGGGAGAAATTCGGGGGTAGCACTGTATCGTGCATGATGATGGTTGCAAAAGGATTTGGGATTAAGATCATAGCGGTGGTTGGTGGAGAAGCCCAACCGAAGCGGTCAAGGCTTTTCCCACAAGATCCAGGAATTATGACTCTAGAAACCTCTTTTGGATTTTTGATCCATTTCTCCAAGTAACCAAACAGCCTCGTTAGTTGAATCTCACTTATTCTGGCGAAGAGAAAAGGAGAATTTTCATAAATTATTGAACTCAGGGCCCTCCCCCTACCCGAGGTAACCACCAGATGTCTTAAGGCCCTATCAAGCGGAAGGAGCTTTCTAAGGATGTCGATGGCTTTCTTTTCATCCACAATAGTCCAAACCTTAAGAAGAACTTAAAAACGATGTTGAATGGATGAACTTAAGGCTTAATAGAGGCATTTTGGCTGAAGTTAAACCGAGAGGGTTCTCTTTCGTCCATATAATGCAGGATGCATGGAGAGGGACATGAAGCCACTGGCTTTGCTAACATATCTGCTTTTGGCATTGCTACTTTACATACTAGTTTTGGCAAGGGTTTTAAGGAGATTTTTTAAGATGCCCTGCCCTCATCAAGCAGCCTATTTAATAGAAAACCCTGTACGAAAGGTGTTTTTTGGACCTGAAAAGATCTTGAAGAGGGCAGGGGTACTCCCAGGAATGAAGGTTTTGGAGCTGGGTCCAGGCGGAGGGTTCCTAACAGTAGAGGCAGCTAAGATGGTTGGAGAAGAAGGTGAAGTTCATTGTATCGATATTCAGCCCGAAATGATCAAAATTTTAATGAAGAAGGTGAAAAAGATGGGATTATGCGAAAAGGTAAATGCGATAGTGGGAGATGCCGCAAATTTACCATATCTTTCGGGAAGTTTCGATCTGGTCTTTATGGTAGCAGTTTTGGGAGAGATATTTGACCAGAAAGGAGCAATTAACGAGATCAGAAGAGTATTGAGGGAAGGAGGCATCCTATCTATTACAGAGATTCTGCTCGATCCAGATTATGCGTTAGCTAGGACGGTTAGAAGACTCTGCACAGAATCAGGATTCGAACACCTCGATACCAAGGGAAATGTATTTTGTTACACAGCAAACTTCATTAAGAAGGGATTTTAGTACAATGTGTTTCTGAGATTTTGATTTTTGGGTTGCTGAGTAGAGCTGAGGAAATGATACATATCTTCGTTCAGGATTAGTAAGGTGATTTCTCATGGAGCAAAGCAGGGCTCGAGAAATTCTGAGACGCATAGAAAAAGAAGCTAAGAGAGGATACCTTCCTATAATAGGACCAGAGAGAGGAAAGATCTTGGTCGACTTAGTTCGGAAAGTTAAACCAAAGAGAGTACTTGAAATCGGCACCTTTATCGGATATTCAACTATTATGATGGGCAAAGAGCTTGATAGCGATGCAGAAATAATCACTATAGAGATCGATGAGGATGAAGCGAGAATAGCAAGAAGAAATATAGAGATGGCGGGCATTAAACCAAAGGTCCAGGTGATTGTTGGAAATGCCCTGGAAGTAATCCCTAAACTCAGTGGAGAGTTTGATTTGGTTTTTATAGATGCTGCGAAGAGGGAGTATCTTGACTATTTGAAACTCGTAGAGAAAAAACTGCATAAGGGCAGCATGGTAATAGCGGATAATGCTGGTATCTTCGCTCACTCGATGAAAGATTACCTTGGATATGTGAGGAAATTAGGAAAATACAAAAGTCGATTCATTCCTGTTGGAGATGATGGAATAGAGGTCAGTGTAAAACTTTGAAGGTCTCCCATGATCCTTAGGAGAGAGTCCTTTATCTCCAGGAAATCCTATTAAACCATTCGCCATTGTTTACCTAGAAAAACCCTTGCAAGATACCAGATCAACCATAACCCCCACAATTTATCAGGTTGAAGTTCGCATTTGGCCAATTCCTATGAATCGAGGTGTCCTTTTTATAGAATTCTATTAGTATTTCCTCAAGATTTTGTACAATCCAAGTTATCTGGGAGTTATGTTGTGCGATGGCCGACTTTATTGCATTCAAGTACAGATGAAATTGGTAGCCGTTGAAATAGTACAACGCGAAAATTGCTTGAAAAAGATTCTTATATGACTTTCTGGTCATTAGAACTAAAGGCTTGATGTTTATTGGCTAAGGATGATGTTATGGAAGGCATAACGTTATTTCTCGCAGTGCTAATCTCTATAGGGATTGGAGCCCTGTTTTACGGATGGAACAACAGATGCCCTGGGTGCAAAAGGCTTTTTGCAAAACAATTTTCGATAAAACTAGTAAATCGCAGCCTTTTGAAAGAAAACACATATGAACTACATATTTGGAAGAGAAACCTGCTAACAGACTTTAAGATCGTTCCATTCAAGAGAGTCTACTTTGTAAGAGTCTATCTAGATCATTACAGGTGTAGTAGATGTGGTTATGAGTATTCCTTAGTGTCTAAAGAGCTGACCTTTAAGGACGTAGAGCTAGACCTAGAAGGATCTGACCACTGATTTTGAAAGACTTAGCTCTAGACGGTGGAAGCCTTGTGGCTCCTATATCTAATCTCTCTAAAAAAGAGAGATTATGACGTGAACTGGGTACCTAGCATCTTCTTGATTCTCTCTTTTAGGTCATTGAGCCTTCTTCTGTGGATTTCGTCCTGAAGAGGGAAATAAAGGGGGTTCGTTTCTATCTTACTTATTATTTCCATAAGATGTTTCTCTGTCAATCCTTTACTAAGTAGAGATTTTATTTCTCCTAAAGTTGATTCTAGCGTTCTGCCCTCTATTCCTCTAACGTACTCAACCAAAAGGTTCTCTGCCCTTCTCTTTGCCCACTTCTCATCCCATGAATACATTATGACATCAGCTACCAACAGAGGAACTCAGAGATAAAAAACCTCGTCACCTCTGGATTCTTATCCTCTATAGTTCGTCATTTTCTCTTAGAATCCACATACCGCTTGATGTCATCGATAGTGTCAATATCGATTAGGACTTCCTCTTCATCTACTGGTATGTACAGGATCTCGTTCTTATGCCTCCTCACCACAGATTTAAGGCCCATTTCTTCCTCGCTTATCCCTAGAACTTCATCGAACATTGTTTTATCGAAAAGGATTGGATGTCCTGCCCTTTTACCGTAGCTCACAACCGCTATCTTAGGCCTGTTTTTCTTGTAAATGTTGATGAGATGGTTTATGACGCTCCTGGAAATGAAGGCGACATCTGCCGGGTGAATGATAGCAGCCTTACCAAGATCCTTGACGTGTTCTTTTATTTCAATTTTATCGGTGCCAGCAGCGCGCATAAGTCTACCATAAAGCCGAACTGTGAGAGACATAGAACCTAATTTTACAATGTTCTGCGACATATAAAGGGAAAATATCCTGCCCTTACACATATCATCCTTTGAAAAGCTTCTTCAAGTAGGCTAGAAGCGGCCTTCTATTCAAGAATACATGAATTGGCACTAGACCTATCATAATGAAGCCAGAATAGTCGTGAATCGATATCCATCGCCGTTTTGTGAGGTCTACCATGATAACTCCTCCAGAGCCTTTACCAGAAGGAGCAAAGTACAAAATGACTCCCGATATCGCTACTAGCACACCTAAAAATAGTAAGGAAAGGGTGACGGATATTCTCAGCCATATGGTGCTCCTTGACATTTCGTTTCAGACGTTCTAAAGGTACTTGGTTATTAGCGTTATGGACAAATTGTTAAAGTAATGAGTTATCTTATGAGAGACCAGATATCTCGGCAGATTTCACTTGTTTGAAAAGCTTTATCTTTTTACGAAAAAAGTCCTTCAGCAGGTGATCCTGTTGATAGCTCTGAAAGGTGGGAAGATCTTAACTATAACAAAGGGAGTCATTGAAGGTGGTACAATCCTGATAGAAAATGGAAAGATAAAGGCCGTGGGCAAGGACATCCCAATCCCCTCTGGCACCGAAGTAATAGATGTTACAGGAAAAGTAGTCATGCCAGGGATCGTCGATCCCCATACTCATGCCGGTATAAGTATGGAGGAGGTTGGTTGGGAAGGAAGAGACCATAACGAAATTACAGACCCAGTAACTCCCCATTTAAGGGCATTAGATGCAATAAAACCTGAGGATCATGGTTTTCAAGAGGCAAGGGAGTATGGCATAACAACGACTTGCGTCGTACCTGGAAGCGCAAACCCGATTGGTGGCCTAGGTGCGATTGTGAAGTGTTATGGGAACACTGTTGAAGAAATGCTTGTCAAAGAACCTTTCTGCCTGAAAATGGCATTTGGGGAGAACCCGAAGAATGTCTACGGCCAGGGGATGAAAAAGGCTCCTTACACGAGGATGGCTGTTGCGGGCCTAATAAGGGAATGGCTTACAAAAGCTCAAAACTATATGAAAAAGAAGGAGGCAGCAAAAAAGAAGCCCGAGGAGTGGGAAAAGTTCGAAAAGGACATAAAGCTAGAAGTTCTTGAGAAACTGCTTAAGAAGGAGCTGGTTGCTTATGCACATGCCCACACATCCTACGATATCATGACGGCAATTAGGCTCTCAGAAGAGTTCGGATACGACATGATACTTCAGCACTCAACAGAAGCCCATCTTGTTGCAAAAGAACTGGCAAAGAGAGGAATAAGGGCTGTATGCGGTCCTCTCTTAACTGCAAGGTATAAGGTGGAGCTTAGGCATAGAACCCCTCAGACCCCCGCCATCTTGTATAAAGCAGGTGTAAAAGTCGCCTTTACTGTAGATCATCCTGTCCTGCCGCCTAAGGTCCTTCCAATAAGTGCTGCCGTAGCTGTAAGGGAGGGTATGCCTGAGGAAGAAGCTCTAAAGGCTTTGACTATAAATCCTGCAGAATTCCTTGGATTGGATCATAGGATTGGCAGCATAGAGGAGGGTAAGGATGCAGATCTCATCGTTATGACAGGGCATCCCTTAGACATAATGAGAAGCAGGGTTGAGATGACTTTCATAAACGGAAAGATAGTGTATGAAGCTAAGAGCTAGGATACTTTCCCCTCTCCTCTTCTTTTTCGGCCACATATCTGCTAAGCATTTACTCGATATCTATCAGGTATTTGTCTTCCTCAATGATCTTTTTTCCATCAATCAAAACGGTTGCTCTTTTTATTATACAATCTATGTGAGTTTTTGAGACCCAATCAGCTCTAGTTTCTTTTGGATAGGGGTTTCCAAAAGCCAAATGAACTCTTGCCTTTTCATCTTGAAGTAGAATTCCTACTAGAGGCATTTCTATTAGTTCTAGGTTTGTAGGCAGGGCTATCTCTCCTGCTCTATTGCTGTTTTCGTCCGTCTGGAGGTAATCCTTGAGATCTGCTTTTAGCTCATCTAATTCGCACTCTATGCTTTTTATGTTAGCCCTCGAGTCTACTATGTCGATGTGAACAGGAGTATCCTTTTCAGCCTCCGGTTTCGTCAAGATCCCGTATTTTTTGGAGAACCAGTCTCCTAGCTCGTCTGTCACGAGATGACCTTCTGCCCTAAACGGTGCTGTAAATATCTCCCCTTCGGGCAAGTTCCCCCACTGTCCTTTTTCGTGGTATATCCCATCTGAAGGCTTCCACCTCCACTCAGGATTTAACTCAATTACAAGGTCGGTTCCGGCTGGATTTGTTATCCTAAGCTCTTTTACATCTTTTAGGATTTTTTCTAACCTATTTGTAAAGGCTGAGATTCTCCTGTAATCAGAGCACATTCCCTGCTCCATGAGAAGCCTGGTAACCCCTGGCATGTGTGCATGTCTTGCATACTTTGTTGCGAGTAACCTGAATGATCTTCTCATTGGAAGTTCACCCTTTTTGCTTTCTGCAGCCCAGAAGGTCACATTAGCCCAGGGTACTGCCTTTTCGATTTCTTCAGGAAGCGCCGTCATAGGTCTCTCACCGTAGTGCTCTAGAACAAACAGCCTAACGTGCTGAGTTATTCCTAATGCAGCCCTTCTTATAGCATTGCCAACTTCGTACTGAAGCTTGTCCGTTACAATTAGGACATGTTCTCCTGGTTTAACGCCCATGCAAACTTCTACAGCGTTTCTTGCTCCTTCATCTAAAGTACCCATCTTCCTCACCACCTAGCAGCTTCTGAGAGAATAAATTAAGCATTGCCGCTGATCAGTTCTGTTTATCTCTTTCCTTTGTTAGGATGCTTGGGTGGTAGCTTGGCCAGCAAGCCCAAGATTCTAATCGAGAACGGTATTATTATGGATGGAACGGGTAATCCGTGGTTTAGAGGCGATGTCGCAATAGAGAACGGGAGAATTTTAGCTATAGGAAGAGTGAAGGACTTCCAAGCAGACATAAGGATAGATGCGACGAACTTAGTGGTTTGTCCAGGATTCATCGACATCCACGGGCACAGCGACCTAGCCGTAATTGTAGATCCAAGGGCCGAGAGCAAGGTGATGCAAGGGGTTACAACCGAGCTTGGGGGGAACTGCGGTCATTCTCCCGCCCCACTAGAGGGGTATGCTCTAGAAGAGGAAGAAAGATCTGCGGAGAGGTATGGGATAAAGATAGACTGGAGGAGCTTTGGCGAATACCTCGATAGGATAGAGAGACAGGGTTGCTCAATTAACTTCGCATGTCTTCTCGGTCATGGAACCGTTAGGTGGTGCGTCGTAGGTCCAGATGACAGGGATCCAACCGAGGAAGAGATGGAGAGGATGAAGGAACTCGTCGACAAATCAATGAAGGAAGGGGCATTTGGACTATCAACAGGGCTCATGTATGCACCAGGATGCTATGCAAGCACCGAAGAAATCATAGAACTTGCTAAGGTTGTGGCTAAACACGGAGGGATTTATGCCTCTCATATAAGGAGGAGAGGCGAGGGAATAAGGCGCTGGGGACTCATAACTCCCAGAATAGACACGCTCGTAGAAGCAGTAAGAGAAACCATAGAAGTGGGAGAGAGAGCGGGTTTACCCGCTCAAATAAGCCATCACAAAGCAATGGGCAGGGTAAATTGGGGCAAGGTCAAGAAAACACTTGCTATGGTTGAAGATGCCAGATTGAGAGGGGTAGATGTTACGTGCGATCAGTACCCATATACTGCTGCAAGTAGCAGCCTAGCCTCGATATTTCCAGCATGGGCAAGGGCAGGAGGAACGAAGAAGCTCATTGAGAGGTTGAGAGATCCAGAAATAAGGGCAAAAATAAGGGAAGAGACCATTGAGAACATGGAGGGAATAGGAGCCGAATACGGATGGGGCGATGCATACATCTCTTACCTTAAATCCGAAAAGAACTCACATTTGATCGGTAAGAGCCTTAAAGAAGCTGCAGAATTGCTTGAAAAGGATCCATTTGATGCCGCAGCTGATCTTTTAGCAGAAGAAGAGGGATCGGTTGGAATAGTCTACTTCGCAATGTGCGAAGAGGATGTAATAACAGTCATGAAGAACAGGAACGTCATGGTGGGATCCGATGGTTATGCCCTCTCACCGAAAGGAATCCTTGGAAGGGGAAGACCTCATCCAAGGAGCTATGGGACCTATCCGAGGGTATTAGGAGTTTACGTTAGGGAAAAGAGGGTTATTCCTTGGGAAGAGGCCATAAGAAAGATGACATCCATGCCAGCTCAGAAGCTAGGGCTTTTCGACAGAGGCCTTATAAGACCCGGAATGTGGGCCGACATCGTCGTATTTAATCCAAGGACGATTAAAGACAGAGCTTCTTTCGATGAGCCGCATCGATTTCCTGTAGGAATCGAGTACGTTTTAGTGAACGGGGAGATTGTGGTTGATAGAGGAAGTCACACCGGCCTAACTCCTGGAACTGTTCTAAGGCATGGATCTTGAATTCAGACCTCAATGCTTCTCCTCAGCATGACAACGTCCTTACCCAAGTAACCCTCCCTAACGAAGCCGTGGATCGTAAATCCCAGGTTTAGATAAAATGATATGAAAAACCTCTCATCCGCAGGCACGGAAGTCGTTAAGTACGAAGCACCCGGAACTTTCTCCTTTATAACCTTGCTGAAGTGGTCTAACAGCATCTTCTCTAATCCAGCAATAGATGCCTCCTTGCTAAGGACATGTATAAAGACTATGCTAGGTGGTAAAGAGGCTGTACCAGTAATGATGCCTGCAATTTCGTCGTCCTTC
The DNA here is from genome assembly GCA_003661365.1 of Thermoproteota archaeon. GTDB lineage: Archaea > Korarchaeota > Korarchaeia > Korarchaeales > Korarchaeaceae > QMVU01. Next base: position 20,792 of record QMVZ01000011.1, read on the forward strand.
TTCGCCACCACAGACACTTTCATAGGACCCCATATCATCCTAAGGATCCCTTCTTTTCCCTTTATAGCTGGAGGAAGCGTGCCTTTAAGGGACTTAAACAGTACTTCTGCGCATCTTTCTGCATCTTCAGGTTTTAACTCCTCTAGGACATACTCTGAGTTATCCAAATTACTCACCCATTAAACTCCCTCGCTTAACTTAATTATGATTTCTACAAAGGCGCAGACCTATTAAACAGTATGTTGATCAACGGAATTTACACAATTTTGAAAAGTTATTCTTTCAAAATAATCATATGTCCTCTAGTAAGCTGAAAGGTGATCCAATTAAGCTTTTCTGGGACCAAGCAAATTGTTGGAGGAAACTAGTTCTTCTAAGGCTTCTAGATGTCCTTAGAGAGAATTTAGCTCAGAAATATTTGAAGGAGATAGCACAGCTTCAAAATCCAGATGGTGGATTCTCTAAAAACAAAGGAGAGGCCTCACGTGTTACAGAAACTGCTGAAGCAATAATAAATTTCGTCAAATCTGGCGAAGAATCAAGTTCACAAAGAATACAGA
>QMVZ01000012.1 GCA_003661365.1 Thermoproteota archaeon
ACCTGATCTGGAGGGCTGCAAGGATAATAGTGGATGTGAAACTTCAGAGGAAGGAGATGACATTCGATGAGGCGGTTGAGTTCCTTATAAGGCATACAGGAATGGAAAGAGATGCAGCGATCTCCGAGGTACGATGGTACACCATGAGACCCTCTTATCCACTTTCCTATCTGCTGGGAAAGCACCTGATACTAGAGCTGAAGGAAGAACTTGCAAAAAAGCTGGGGAAGAAGTTCGACCTGAAGAAGTTCCACGATACAATGCTTTACGCTGGAAGTTTACCCTTCAAGTACATGAAAGAACTCGTTATAGAGAGACTGGTCCACAGCTAACCTTTGCAAGCTTTACCTAATCATCCTCTTTCTCAACATGTTGGCTAACAGCTCAAGCGTCCGGTTAACCTCTATTAGCGTCTCTTCCATGGCTTTGCTATCCTCTCCAGTATATGAACTGCCCTCTATTGAGTTAATGAGTTGTTTAACGTGTTCAAGGCCCCTTCTCTCCTCGCTAAGCTCGGTCCCTAGGAACTCCTCCAGTCCCCTTAAAACCTCTTCGAAAGCTGCTGCTTTTTGCCTAGCCACCTCAATGCTCACTCCAACTGGCGTCAGTGCTCCTGCAAGGACGAGGCTATCTCCTGACATGGTGATGTCCCCAACTTCCTTCACGATCCTCTCAACTACCCACTTCCTCCACCTTGGAGGAACGAACTCAAGCTCACCTATTGAAACAGAGCCCCTCTCCCTTACTAAAGAGAGAATTCTCCTCCTCCATATAGGATAAAGCCTCAACAAATCTTGAAGTACTTCTTCCATGGCTCTTGCTCCTCTTACAAGCTCCTTTACCCTCTTTGTGATGTCCTGAACTTTCTTCTCAAGCGGAATGTCTGATTCCAATATCTCTGCAAGCTTCTGGATCTGGCGTTTGACCCTTTGTGATTTCCTCGAATCCTCTGGGATCTTCTCAAGCTCCTTAATAGCCTTGCTAAGTTCGACCAAAAGCTTGATCTCTTTCAAAACGGACTCCGCCTTTTGAACGAGGCTATCCAGCTCAGCGCTTTCAAGAATCGACTCGATTCCCGAAACGGAACTTAAGTCCTTCTTCAGGGATTCAACTGTATTTGAGAAGTAGCTCGTCCCTATCAGCGAATCAAGCTTTGGAACCTCCTCTTCAACCTCCTTTAATGCCTTGAAGAGCTCTATTCTCTTCTCCAAAAGTGAGCTTATGCTTTCAGATTGGGCTAATAGCTGAGATAGCTCCTTCTCTAGCTCTTTTGCTGAGGATATGGCCTCATCATAGCATTCTGGTCCAGCTTTCTTGCACTTATCCCTTATCCTCGATATAAGCACGTCCTTCCAGCTAAGGTATTCTTCTATGAAAGATAGCTTCAATCCAGCCTGAGAAGCCTTTTCTGAGACTTTCTCCAATTCCTCGAATCTCTGCTTTATCTTCCCTAGATTCTCCTCGAGCTCCTCTTTCTTCTGGAATAAGATGATGCAATCTGCTTCTAGCTCATCTAACCTTGATGTGAGCCTAGGAAGGTTTTCTATGTAAAATGTCAGGGTTTCCGGAGTAATTTCTCCGCTAATAACCGACTTTAGGCCCTTTTCAATTCTTATGAGCTCGTCTCTAAGCCCTATTGGCTCAAGGCCCAACCTATCCATCTTATCAAGTAAAGAGCTGCATTTCTCCATCATGTTTTTCGTTTTGGCCTTTAGAGCTTCTGCGGCAGCTTGCGAAACTTCTTGCATCGCATTATTTATTTCTTCAATCAATTTCACGAATCTCTGCTCATACTGCTCAATTGTCGAGCTCAGAAACATCTTTCTGTTGAACAGGATCTTCCTGTTGTAGTATTCGTCCTCTACCATTGAGCTGAGGAGGTGTTGAAGCATCAACTCCAATCTGGAGGCAGGATCTTCGGACCCAAACACGGTTGGATCGAGTTGCTTGACGGTTTGTGCGAATTTCTTCAGGTTGTCACGGGCAGAAAGGGCCTTCTCAACAAGCTCTAGCAATCCATCTTTCTTTAGGTTCTTCAAAAAAGATTCTACCCTCTTTTCATCGTGTCCTCGCTCAACAAGGTACTCAAAGAGGTCTATTCTATCCTGTGGTTCGCTCAATCTGAAGAGAAGTGTGGCGTATGAGGATAAAAAATTATAGTTGAAAAATGTTGGGAAAGAGTGGGAAATGTGTTAACACAGAAATCTAACTTGAGGTAACCTTGGTCAAAGCAACCTTTAATTTTGGAGAGGGACCTTTGTTTTTGTCCCTTCGAAGGGCTAGGGGGCATCAGATGAAGAAGGTAAAAATATACGTGACAGGGCCCTTTCAAGCAGGAAAGAGCTCCATAATCCACAGGCTTGATCCAGAGTCCCTAAGCATAGATTATGAGAAGAGAGAGTTCTCAACAACTGTCGGTTTTGACCTAGGGATACTTTTCTGGAATGTTGACAGGGGTGAGATACTGACTAGGTCGGAATACGAATCAAAGTTCTCGGAATACGTGTACGACGAGGTTTGGGAGATAGTGCTAATGGGGACTCCAGGCCAGAAGAGGTTTGCGCCTGTTAGGGAGATACTTGCAAAAGGAGCGGCTGGAGTCCTGCTGGTAATCGACAGCACAAAAATAGGCCAAGTAGGCGTAGCTCTTGCAATTTACGAGGAAGTTAGGGCGTTTTTGGGCGACGATGCACCAATGGTCATACTGGCAAACAAGCAGGACTTGGATTCTGCGGCCGACATAGAGCTGATAAGAAGCATAATGAAGATCAATCCATCGCAGCTTTACGGGACATCAGCGGTCGACGGTACAAACGTTAAGGAAGCATTAATATCTCTTCTGAGCATGATAAGAAAGAGAGAATTTGAAAAAGCCCTCAAAACAAGGGAAGAATTAAGCACAGATAGGCCTTTCATGTAAAACTCTAAGATCCTCTTCAATATTGATTTTTTCCTTAGAGGAATCCTCTTGATCTTATAATAAGCCTCATTGAGGTAAAACTTAAAAGATTGCGTCTATTTTTAGAATTGAGGTGGTTGAGTGTCTACTAGATTGGAAAAAATCGAAGAAAAGCTGAGAGAACTTGAAACTGCCGTTCCAAATATAGAGGGAAGTGCGGTTATTAGTCTTGATGGTCTAGTGATGGCCAGTAGGTTTAGGTCCGATGTCTCCGAAGAAAGGGTGGCAGCAATGAGTTCAGCTTTGCTCAGCATAGCCGAGAGGATAAATGAGGAGCTTGGTAGAGGTGACTTCCAAAGAGCCCTTGTAACTGGTAGCGACGGATTCATAGTTTTGAACCCAGCTGGTCCCGATGCCTTGATAGCCTGCATCTGCTCAAAGGAAGCAAAGCTAGGTATGGTCTTCTACGAACTGGACAAGCTCTCTAAAGAATTGGCTCAAATAATATCTGGACCCTAGCGGTTTGATTTTCTTATGGAATATCGCTCTTGCTTATAGAGAGGGTTATTAATGATTTGTGAGGCCTTTATTTCAGTGTTAATTAGTTTTTCAAGAGATCGGAGCATGAACTATGTCCTCTATCTGGATCCTTTTCTGATAGCTGCTATAGCGATTCTTTCAATCATCGCTTTAGTTAGAAGCATGGCAATTAGGAAATATGGGAGAAGAGGAGTAGAATCTGTGTCGTGGGCCAGATTAGCTGCTTGGATCGGGATCGCTTGTGGTTATCTGCTTCTTATTGCCCGATTTTTGCTTAGATAAATCATGTTATAACTAAAATTCAGAAAAACTTTTGAATAAACGAGAGAACTTACACCACATGTCTTCTGAAGGAGTGGTCAGAACTGGCATCTCCTTGCCAAAGAAGCTCCTTGACAGGCTCGATGAGCTAAGGCGCAACCTAGGAATAGAGAGCAGGTCAAAAGCCATCCAAGAGGCGATAAATGCCTTCATATCCGAGAGAACTTGGCTGCTAGGAAAGGAAGAAGCCGTGATTGCGGGAAGTGTAACGATATTCTACACACATGGGAAAGGAGACGTTGAAAGAAGGCTTGTTGAACTTCAGCACTTCTTTTTAGACCTGATAAGATCCACAACTCACGTACACGTGACGGAGGATAAGTGCATGGAGGTCATTCTTGTGGTTGGAAGCGTGAAGAAGTTAAGAGATTTGGTTTCATACATAGAGACGCTTAAGGCGGTGGAGGAGGTGAGGACCTCCCTGCACATCGTGTGACTGCAAGTTTATGATTGAAACGGATACGATTGTAAAATCAGCATGGCTGACAGTGAACAAGAGATCTGCGTTGCTACATCAGGAAGCATCCTTGAAGCCTTTAGGCTTAACAAGAAAGAAATAGCATTCCTTCTAATTATTTACGCCTTGGGAGTTATCTTAAGGCTAGTTCCAAGGCTGGAGATAGACAGTCATCTGCTTACATTTCAGGGAGACGTTTGGTATAGGGTTTGCATGGCCCAGTACATAAAGGATCACTGGACCCTCCCTGAACCAGACATAAGGTACAGGCCCTATGGTTACGTTCCCATGTGGTACCCGCCCTTATCACCCATCTTACTTGCCATAGGGAGTTGGATAACTGGTCTAGATATCCCTACAATCTGCTCAAGGGTCCTCCCATTTTTCGAGGCTCTCTCACCCCTAACGATGTACTTCCTCGGTAGAATGCTTTACGATAAGGTAACTGGGGCAGTTTCCACTTTTATGGTCGCTTTTACCCCCTCATTCATATATTTCACAGGAATAGCGGATCCCCAGTCCTTTACCGCCTTCATAATTCCAGTGATAATGACGATATGGGTGCTACAAGCAAGGGATCCTGATAAGAAAAAGCTCATCATAACAGGCCTTTTACTTACAATAAACTTCTTCATGCATCTATCTTACTTTTTGGTGCTCTGGGAGATGGTAATGATAAGCCTAGCCCTCTTTCTACAGGGAAAGGCTCAAAGGAGGATCTTTAAGGACCTGCTCCTTGTGATTGGAATGTCGCAGCTCCTCACCTCCCCTTGGTGGCTGCCCAGAAACCTTTACTGGTGGTGGATAAGGGCTCTGGTTACTTCAAGCGGGCTCTACCCTCTTGTATCTCACATAAGCTACTACGGCATGTTTGCTTGGGTAATAGGCGCTTTCTCCCTTCTGCTTCTGGCAATTAAGAACCCTAAAAGACACCTCTTCGTTTTACTTTGGTCAATCCCAACCCTAATTGAGTCAAACAACGAGATAATACTTTCAGCCCTTGGTTTAGGAAGGCTTGCGTGGGAGACCATAGCCAAGCCATTAGAGGGTTTTAGGTTCTTCCCTTTTCTGGCACAACCCTTTTCAATGGCAACTGCCGTAGCCTCTGTCGGTCCTCTTAGAAATAGGAAGGTTGAGGACAGGAGGCTGCTTTGTTTCATAACCGCCGTCCTATTGCTTGGACAGGGAGCCAATCTCTATTACTACAGATTACCCCTAAGGTTTCAGCTATCTGGATTGATAATAGAGGAATACGAGGCCGCTCTCTGGTTTAGAAACAACACTGGACCTAAAGCAAGGATAGCTGCCGACTATTACAGGGCTCAGATGTTTGCTGGCGTTTGTGGAGGCAAGGCCTTGATCGGAGGAGTATTTCCCTTAAGAAACGTGGATTATCCCTACATAAAGGCTCCCGGAAGAGTTCAAAACGACCTCTATATTTTATACAGCACGAACAGCCCTTTGGTGGCTTACAACATAGCTAAGCGTTATAATCTTACCCATATCTTTTATTCTACGAACATGGAGCTTTACGGCAACTTGCTTTCCTCATATAAGCCTGCCTATGAATTCGGAGTCGATGTCAACAAGGAGAAATTCGAGGACAAATCCTTCTTCGAGATAATATATAGGAGAAACGCTACCTTCGGAGAGGTGTGGATAATAAGAGTTTGCGGAATTCCAGAGGACTCCTAAAGAGTTTCTGATCAGCTCAAGAAGGTGAGAGCGATGTACATGTTGAGAACATGCGCAATTTTATCTACGGAAAATCTAATTTACTGTACATCAACATTAACGGGTGTCTAATCATGAAAGGAGATGAGAAGTCATCGGTAGACAGTTTTTTGGACAAAAGAAACGTAATAGCCGTTGTAGGGGCGACAATAAACAAGAAAAAGTTCGGATACAAAGTCTACAAGGCTGTTAAGGAATCTGGTTTCAAAGTTTATCCTGTTAACCCGAAATACGACAGGATAGACGGTGACAGATGCTATGCTTCCCTAAAGGAAATTCCAGAGAGGCCAGATGTCGTTATAACGGTAGTTCCACCAAAGGTTACGGAAGAGGTCGTAAGGCAATGCAAGGAGCTAGGGATCAGTAGGGTGTGGATGCAACCTGGATCGGAATCGGAAGGGGCAATCTCTTATTGCGAGAGAAACGGCATAAAAGTAGTTCATCATGCCTGCTTTGTAGTAGATGGCCTAAGAGGGACCTTTGACGAGGGAATATTCGCTCCGAAGTGGGAACTTCCAAAATAAATCTTCATGCTCTGACCGAAGATCTTATCTCCTGATAGACTTCCTTTATCGTCTCTTGATACTTAGCCCTCCCCTCTTCTATCATGGACATTTTCTCCTCAAGAGCTCTCGTTCTATCCTCACTAATTAGATTCGGATACTTCCTAGTTAGAAAGTCATACACCATGATCCCCAACTTTGTGGGTATCAATTTTCCATTCTTTTCCATCACATATCTTCTCATAAGGAGCTTTTGTAGGATTACAGCGTAGGTAGATGGCCTTCCTACCCCCCTTTCCCTCATTGTTGCGATGACTTCTCCTTGAGTGTAGAGAGGAACCTTTGGGATCCTTTTATGCTTAATTCTCACCAAAATCTCTCCAGACTTTAGAGGCCTCTCAATCCTAAACCTGTATGGATAGATCATAGTCCAGCCAGGAGCCGTTGCCTCTACGTACCTCTCTAGATCAGACGATGCTCCCGCTATTATGACCTTAATCCTTTGCTTCTTTAACCTAGCATTCTCGCTCATTGAAGCCATGAATCTCCTGAATATCAGGTCATATAGCCTCATATGGTCCCTTTTGAGTTCTACTTGAGGCTTAAGAATACCTTCTCTCATGTATCTGATGAGATCGTCTACAGTCATGGGCTTAGTGGGACGTATGCACTCGTGAGCGCCTTCTCCTTCCCAAACCCTCGGCCTGAATTTTTCACCAAGGAAAACTCTTGCAACCCTCAGCCCTGCCTCGGATACTCTATAGCTGTCAGTTCTATGGTAGGTTATAAGACCGGCTTCAAAGAGGTTCTGAGCAAGGCTCATTGTTTCTGAAGCCCCAAACTTAAGAATCCTGTTGGCTTCCTTCAGCATCTCATCAGTGGTGAATGGAGGCGGCGGAGGAACGTTGACATATTCCTCAGCAACAACTTTGACATAGGCCTTGGCTTCACCTGGCTTGCCCACCTTTCCTTCAATTCTAAAATGTATTCCGTCTCCCTCAATCAGTGTGATATCCTCTCTCTTGAGGTGTTCTTTGTATCTCTGGATTATCCAGCCGAGAGTAGGTGTTTGAGCTCTTCCAGCGGAGAGATTTCTGTTCTTGAATACTCTCTGAAGAATCTGGCTTAGCTCAAAGCCTATCCATCTGTCCTCTATTCTTCTAACAATTTGCGCCTTTACTCTATTTTCTGAGATATCTCTAAGCTCAGAGAGAGCCTTAATTATAGCAGATCTGGTGACCTCGTGGAATTCTGCCCTAAAAACATCCTTGGAAAAGGGCCTAATGAGCGAAGCTATGTCCCAAGCTATCTTCTCTCCCTCCACATCAGGATCTGTGCCTATGATGACCCTCTCATTTTCAAATGCAAGCCTTCTAAGCACTCGAAGAGTGCGCTTGGAATCCAAGATGTTGCTTGAACCGCAAACAGGACAATTTTCTCCCTCTGTAAACTGATATCCACACACCTGACATCTCTTCAAGGTGCAGTAAACTGGCACAAAGAGATCATCCTCAACCAGCACTCCATGATACCCTTCCTTGGTGGACAGATCTACAACGTGACCTCCGGTCGCAACTATTGTCACTAGCTGATTGCCTGTTGAAAAATCGTAGGCTGGTAGTCCCTCTATGTTCCGTCTACTTGGCCTACCAAAGAAGCTGGCGATTGTTCTTGCCTTATTTGGACTCTCAACTATGAAAAGGAGGGTTTTAGGCATCATTTCAGGAGGAACTTTCTTCCCCTTCAGTTCACGAATCCTCTTTCTGTGTGAATCAATCTCTTCTTTCAGAGATTCCAAGTTGACTTGGTCGATTGGCTTGAATTCTATGTCAAAAATACTAGCCCTCTTAACAAATGCGTTTAAAAGAGAGCCTTCTTCGATCAGGAAGGCTGCTCCCTTAGACAGACCACCTGGGAAGAGTCTTGACGTTCTTCCTGAGCCTTGAATGTAGGTCCTTATGTCGGGTAGTAGTACCTTGATCCCATCTTCGTACCTTACCACCACATCCCCTAAACCTGAGAGTTTCTCCCAAAATTCGCTGTTAGACAGAATTTGGGATAAAAGATCCTTGGCTCTAGCAAGATCTTCCTCAACAAAACGTCCACTCCTAAGTTTAAGCGATAAGAGCTTGGATTCCCTACCCAACAAGGGAGCTATGGTCGAAAGAACTGTGCCGATAGCTCTAGGGCTGACTTCTTCCAGTTTCTCCAAAGAAAACTCGAAATGAGGGGCTCCATAAAAGACAGCATATCTAATCCTCTCAGGAAGGTCTAATCCCCTAACTAATACTCCATATGGTTTAGCAGCTCCTACGAGAGCATCTAACTCTCCAGAAGCAAAGGCCTGAATGCTTGTCTCCTTGGAGCCTGAAACTTCCTCAGCTCTAAGTCCAGCTGACTCTAAGGCATCGATAACCTCATCTACCAACTCAAGCTTTGGAACGTAGACAAGAAGGCCTCCTCCCATCATTTGAGCTATTTTAGATAGGATTTCCTTGCTTTTATCTGGAACTTCTATGTCCTCTACGTTTCTTAGGACTCCTTCCCTCAAAACCCCTATGTCAAATCCAAGGAGCCTCCTGAACAGAATAGCCCTCCTACCAGGTCTGGCTGTTGCTGAAGATAGCATTATAACGCCTTTAGGTAGACCTTTCCTCTCTATTTTCACTGCTCTTAGAGCCGACTCCACGACTTCATGGGGAAAACCAAGCAGGACAAGAACTCTATCGACGTTCTTTGAGTTCTTCAAGAGAGAATCCACATCATCAACGAATATGAAGGAGAACGTGTTGCTTGCAAGAATATCAGATCTTCTTGCTAAAAACTGAGATGTTATGATAAGTACATCGAAATTCCCCTCTTTGATCGTCTCTAAGAGCCTCTCCCTTTCCCTTACCTTCCTAATCCCGCCATAAGCAACTATTCTAGGTTCGAGACCACCTTTCTTGGCATAGGCGTTAGCCCTCTCCTCTGCCTGTCTGACAAGGAGGACAGTCGGAACAACGACTAAGCTCTTCCCCCAGCCTTTACTAGAGTAAAAAAGGGACATAATTATGCCGAAAACTGTCTTCCCGATACCTGTCGGAGCAATTGCAGCGAAGCTTTGTTGTTGCAACACCCTTTTGGCCCAAGATCGTTGGGCCTCCCAAAGTTCAAATCCCGTGCATCTCTCAAAAAAGGAACAAAACTCATCGCACAAGCTGATGAGATCACCAAGTTCCTTCTCAGGCGAGCACCTTTCATCTGGTTTGTGGGTAACTAAGTCGAGGCTGTAACCAGGACAAAGCTTCTTGTAGACTGCAGGTATCATTCTCGCAAGCAAGTATACCTTCGTCATAAAAATTTGGACTTAAATTGCCTCATCACCCCAGGATGATGAAATCCTCTCTACGACGCCATCTCTCATCTCTACCTTCGTGTCAGCATACCTGAGCACATCTTCTTGGTGACTAATCACGATCACCTGCTTGAAGGACTTCTTCAGGTTCCTTGCCATGAGTTCCATTATCTTCTCCCTTCTCTCCGAGTCGCTAGATGCGAGGACTTCGTCTAGAAACAAGAATTCTGGATGAGCTCCTCTAACACTCGGGACAAGGGACAGGGTGAAAGCAAGACGCATGGAGAGAAGAATTTGATCCTGAGTCCCTCCACTGAACGAGCGAAGCTCCTTGTACTCCCCAGCACTCGAGTCGTATACAAACACATCGTAACCCTCGTTTACCGCAACTGCAAGGTACCTGTTTAACGTTATCACAGGAAGAATAGTTGACATCCCTTCACTTACTGCTGGAATGACAGCCTTTCTTGATGTCTCAGCAGACTCCTCTAGTAACTTGATCGCGTATTTTACGGTATTGAGCTTTCTCTCAAGCTCCTTGACTTTTTTCTGCTGCTCCTCAATTTTCTCCTCTATTCCAGCATTTCTCTCCAGATACTCCCTTATACTAACGAGCCTATCCTCCAGCTGCTTTAATTGGCCCTTTCTATTCCCTAGTTCTTGTGTCCACCTCCTAAATTCAATCTCAATCTCCTTCAAGATTGCTGGAGAGAATTCGGGAACGTCTGGAGGCAATTCAGGTTCAAGCAATGATTCTAAAGAGGTTCTGATCCCATCAATTTCCTCTACAAGCGTACTTCTCTCTTGCTCAAGCTGCTCAATTTCTCTATCAATTCTCTCCTCTTCTTCGAGGAACTTATTGATCTCACGGTATTTCTCAGCCGCTGTTCCAAGTTCTCTTGCCTCTTCAAGGAGGTCAGCTCTTTCCTTTCTTAGCTGTCCCGCCCTAGCATGTAGTTGAACGCCATAAAGTGCTATAACGAGTCCTATCGATAGGACAGCAAGGTACTTTATTCCTAACATTATGATCAGAGGGATTCCGACTAAGGATACAATTATTCCAAGAAATTCAAAAGGTCTTGCTTTTCTTTCGGAATTTTGAGCTTCTCTTTCCTTCGAATCTGCTAGTTCTTTGATCTTTTGTAGCTTCAAGGAAGCATCTTTAAACTTCCTTCTAAGCTCGATTTCACCTCTTATTTCAGATAATCTGCGTCTCTTTTCTTCAATTCTATGATCTATGGTTTCTAGTCTTTTTGAACTAGATCTTAGCTCAGTTTCAAATTGTTGTTTCATATTGACATATTCCTGGAACTTCCTAAGTGCAGTCAGCTTGGAGTTGAGTCTTTTGACCATGCTTTCTGCGTGGGCTATCGAGCTTTCTTCTTCTTCAGGTCCTTTTAAAGCCTGAATTTTGAGGATAACCTCATCTAGCTCTTTCTTTCTGTTCTTATACTCAGTTAGTTTTGCTTTCAAACGTTCGAGTTCTTCTCTTGCTCTTCTAAGCTCCCCAGGTGTTTTAACAGCTCCTTCAAGGCGCTTTCTCTCTTCGTTAAGCTCTTCAATAGCTTTATCAAAGCTCTCTCGCATCATTATCTTGTCTATCAATTCTCTCCTATCTTTCCTAGTCTTCTCCTTTATTCTGGCCAAGTCTTTTTGCATGACAAAGATCGTGCTTCTTGCCTCCTCTGGACCCATTCCTCCAAGCATGTTCGAAATCTCAGCGTCAACAGCCATTTTTCCACTAGCTATAAGCTCTCTTCTATTTTCTTTTAGCTTAAAGAGCCTTGCAGTGCTTCTTGTTCCTCTAGCACCCCTTTCAATCGTTCTTACAACTTCATACTCTTCGCCTTCGGATTCGAAACCAAGCCTCAGGAGAGCTTTGGTCCTCCCGTATGCCAAATAATCCTCAAGCTTGGATTCGGTTTCCATAGTCCTGCCGAATAGCGAAAAGAACACGGCCTCCATTACGCTAGTCTTACCGCTTTCATTTGGACCTCTTATCCCTATGATGCCTTCAGAGAAATCTATTCTGAACGAACCCTGACTTCCTCTAAGATGTTTGAAGCCACTTGCCTCTAAGTAGGTTAGTTTCACCACCCACCAGCCTCCCTGAGGGCATCAACAGCTAACCTGTAGGCATCATCAATCAGTTTTCTTCTATCCTCAGACTCTTCCTTGCTGATGGCTTCCTCGTATATCTTATCTAGCATCCTAATGGGGCTGGCCAGACTTATCTTGGGGGCTGAAAACGCATCTGGATACTCGAATTCCTCCTCAAGCTTTAGATCAAAGAAAAGCTCTCTTGCCCTTGCAAGGATCTGATCCTTAGCATATGTGGTTCTAATCTCAGGAAGCATAGCTCCCCTGAGCTTAAGCCTGACAATTGCTTCTCTTGGTACTTCTGAGGATGTTTTCTCAAGCAAAGATATGATCGTCCCGGTGAGGTTCTCGTTGCCCGAGATCCCATATTCAATCGTCACCATTGGCTTTGTGGGAAGATCAACCTGTTCTACCCCTTTTACTCCGTTTCTATCCGCTTCGATGATCGTAAAGCCCTTTTTCTCATTTTCCTCGGAGAAAGAAAGCCTTTCTATCGTTCCAACGTAGCATATAGTAGGATTCCCCCACTGAACGGTGTGGGCATGTAGGTGACCTGCTACCACGAGGTCAACTTCCTTTGGTATGCTAGTCCTTCTTATGACGTGTCTTTCCCTTCCTGGAGGGGCAAAACCCTCGATGACGTCATGAATCATAAGGATGTTCAGATCTGCATCGAATTCTCCCAAAGTTCTGATGTTTCTCAAGGGATCGATTCCTTCCTCTATGATAAAGGGGTTAAACCCTATTCCACCCAGCGCCACAGAGATGCCGTCAATTTCGAATTTATCCACTTCTATAACATCTATCCTATCGAACAACCTCAGAAGTCCAGCTCTGGAGTAAACGTGGAGAGGAGTAGGCATCCTTCTTGTTTTAGGTCTATCGTGGTGACCTGGCACCGCATAAACCCTAACTCCGGCTTTGTTTAACGCTCTAAGCTCCTCTGCGAACTTGACCAAAGTTAGGAGTCTGGGTCTTACTCTATCAAAAACGTCTCCCGGTAGTAGAAAGAGGTCTGCCTCCTTTTCCAATGCGTATTCGACAGCTCTTTTGAAGTTCTCCTGAAAGTCCCTTCTCCTTTCTTCCTGTGAACTGGGGGCCATCCAGCTAAAAACAGGATCTAGATGGGACTCTAAGGCAACTATAAGCATTGTGAGAGCCTCCTATCCCTTATCCCATTCGTCTCCTCTAGGCATGTCAACATCCTCAAATCCTTCTATCTCGGCCTCCTCCTTGGCTGCTTTCAACCTCTGTACAACGTCGATGTCCGCCCCTCCCTCTTTAGATCTCCTTCTCTTAATCTTCACTGTAACTGGAACCCTGGTGAACTCTCCAACGAGGACAGCCTCTCCAACATTTAGGCCAGGGAGATCACGCAGGAGTTCCTCGCTAACCCTCTCTGCAGCAGACCTCACAGCTTCCTGATCTTTCGGATTTACCATTGAAAGTATTATCTGGTTCTGACACATGCTCAGGCTATCTGGATCTATTTTACAAGGTCTCTGGCTTATTAACACAAGATAGATTCCGAACTTCCTTCCCTCGCTCGCTATAACGTTTACTATCCTCTTGGAGTGGGTCTGTCGATCGGCTGGAACAATCTTGTGGGCTTCTTCTAAGACCAGAAATACGGGATATCTAAACTTGCCGCTTGAAACAGCCCAGTAAATGTCTGAAAGGACTTTGGTAGCGGTGAAATCAAAGGCGTATCCGGTAACACCGGATAGGTCTATGACGGAAACGTGCCAAGGCCTAAGGATGTCATGCCAAGGAGTTGTGCTCTCTCCAAAAATAGGCAATCCTAGGAGCCTTTGCCTTACTCTTTCTGCAGCAGAAGAAGCTGCCAAACGTAATCTATTGTCTTCTTCCTCTTCAGCCATAATATTCAGCTTTTCCACCAGGTCAGATGCAGTATAGCTTCCTCTATTCTCCTTAAGGAAATCAATGGCCTTGGAAATAGCTCTTCTTATATGAACTGATGTTTGAGGAATATCTAACATGCTAAACAAGTCTTCAGGCTCCAGGTCTGAGAACCTTATGGTGAACTCATTGACCTCAGCCAGTATTTGTGATGGAGAGTACCTTCCAGTACTTCCTGGGTTTCTAAAGATAGTAACCCTTTCTACGTACTCCATAGGTCTGCCATCTTGGGTTTGCCCAAGGAAGACGTAATCAGCATGCGGGTCTAGTATCACGATGGTTGCTCCTTTTTCCATCAGACCTTCGATAAGGACAGCCGCTGTGTTGCTCTTGCCAGCGCCGGTTGCCGCGAGTATTGCTAGGTGTCTCCTCAACCCTTGAACTGAAATGGAGACAGGAACCTCTGGCCTGGTTATGAGGCTACCCAGCTCTATGCTTGCCTCTCCATAGGAGAAGAACTTCTTTAGGAGGTCTGAGGGAGCTCTGTAAACCAATTTCCCTGGAACAATCGCTCTTCTCGGTATTTTCACATTCCCATCATCCGATAGGTATCCTAGCACTCTGGCCTGAGCGTACGCTACCCTTCTATCAACTCCCATGTCAGCGATCCTCTCAACCGCTTGATGATCCGTTGTAGGTTGTAGCACCATGCTAGCACTGACTGGCTTTTCTACCTGAGCTAAGACAAAGACCCTTTCCATACCCTGAGATGTCCTCTCATAGGACTCAACTATGATGTACTCCCACCTCTCCGGCGGGCCTATAGAAGGATCGCAGGAGAATATGAAGCTGGTGGGGGTGGCCTCCCCCACTATCCTTCCAAGGACGTCAAGCTCAGATAATCGAAACACGCCTCTCACCTCTGGTGTGCAACTCCATCCACCCTAACCTGTTCCACAACAAGGGCTCGTAGATCTCAGCAAAAGCCTTCCTACTAATCTTAACCATCCTGTCGACGTCTGCAAGCCAAACATTATGATTTTCTGGGTTTGCATACCCTTTAATCAACGTAGCCATGATCTTTGAGAAGAGGGATTTGTCATAGTCATATGTTCGCAGGGCATGAACCCCTTCAAAGTCTCCGACTCTGAAATCCAGTTCAAAAACCCAAGCAGGAATGTCGACTCTGACGGGCTGATCCATCTCTGCAAACTTACAGCAGGTTGTTACTATGGCTGGTAGCTCCAATATGAGATTTATCGCTCTTTTCACATCCTTTCCAGCTTTAAGTGGATCTTCAGCTTTCCTTGTCGCTCTTCTAGCGATGTCTTCAGGCTTGGCCTGAAGTTCGAGGAAAAGAGCCCTGCTTGTAGGGGTATAAGGTCCAACTAACAATGGCTCTGAAAATCCCTTCTCCTCTATACAGCTCATTATCACAGCGAAATCGCTTCTCTCTATCAGTATTTCAGAAGCTATCTCCAAAATCTTCCTGAGTTTTCCACCATACTTCTCATTAAGTTCGAGCAGCAAAGTCATAGAAACCTTGGGATCTGATTCCAGCGCTCCAACTGCTGTACTTATCATTATCTGGTCATCCTCTTCTATCAAACCTGAGATCCGCTCTAACTCCTCGTCAAAAAGCTGAAACAAGACCATCTTTCTAAGGGGATAGGCTCTGCTGTCTTTTGAAATCCCAACTACGGGTATTTTCCTCTCCCTGCACATCTCAAATAGTTGGAAAAGAGCATTTGCATACTGAACAGCCAGTTCAGCAGGAATTCTACCTAAATTGTAGACAGAAGCCAGCTCTCTTGCTATCAGGGATCCGTCGATTAAAACTAGAAATTCCCCGCTAGTTTCTTCTATTACCTTTCTCAGGGCCTCATGTTCTAAGGTCTCTCCCATCCTGGAGATTACATCCCTGGCTTCCATGGAACCCAGCAAAGGCCTTAGATCGAGAATTCTCTCCTCTTTCTGCCTTCCTTCTGGACCATATAGCACAGCAGCTGCTCTTGCTAATAGTATTGAGATTCCAGGAGCGTATTCTTTGCTTAAAAAGCTGGAATCGGATGCCAGGACATTTTTAAATGGTTCTGCAGATTGAAAATCGCCAAAATCCCACCAAAGAGACCTAAATCTTTCCTCGATATCTTTACTAATTGAGCTTAATTCCCCCTTACCAAAAGCAGCCTCGATTTCCTTTCTCCTTCTCTCAACTGCCTCAGCAAATAAATCTAAGAACCTTGGCAATCTACTCCCTATTATGTTGTTGATGCTCTTAATAATCTCCCTGTGACTACTTGCCTCTCCAACCTTCAGAGAAAACTTAAGTGCTCTCTGCCTTTTTGAAGACGAATTCGCAGTAAGGATCTCCCATTGCGATGCATTTTACCTCATTAGATTCCAATTCGACTCCTAAGAATTCAGAGAAAAGTCCTTCTAAATATCCTCTTATGAAATGGCATCTAGGTTTACTGCTTCTTCCCTCAAAGGCGGCGGACTCATACAAATCGTAGATACGGACTCTTATGAATTTTTTATCAAGATCCGCGTCCAATAGTTCTGCTATTCCCCAACCAGCGGCCTGAAGCGATCTAAGGTCCTCTTCCAAGAACTCTCTTGTTATCTTTTTAGAACGAAATATCCTGCCGCTTATTTCTCCTCTAGTCTTTCCTAGAAAGTACAAGAAGGCTTCTCCTCCAGTCCCGTATTTTTCGTGAATCTCCTTTATGAAGAAAGAGAGGCCATTCCTATCGTCCAGGATCATCCTCTGCCTTCCTGAGTCTACGGTAATTGGATAACATAGATTGTTGAATATTTTGTCTTTAACTGGGCTTCTCCTAATTTTGTAATCATCAATTTCTCCCTCCTCCTTCAAAGTTGAGAATAATTCGTTGAGATCGCTACTTGCTTTGTTAGCTTTCAGGAAACAGGCCAAATATACGAAATCTTCGCGCAGAGTTAAGTTAAGCGAGACCGGCTCAAATCCCTTTTCAGAGCACCTTGACATGATAGAAGCAAGTCTCCTAGCGAGATCATCTCTCTTCAATCTAATTGCTGTTTCAACAATCCTTTCTGCGGGAGAAAGCATAAAAAACACGTCTATGGGATAGAAATCTCCCTCCGTTTTGTTGACCCTTTCCCTCAACGATTATCATAAGTACTTGGTGTGAATGTATAAAAAACCTTAATTTTGGGAGGATAAATTAAGAAGATCTCATTAACTCAATTATTCGCTCAAGAACTTCTATCCTGCTTTTTCTTCCATCTGCCATGGCCTTTAACACCTGTTTAACTCCAAGTCTATCCTTAAGTATGAAGGAGAAGGCTATCAAATTCATCATCATCAAGTACTCCGGTCCAGAGAAGCTCACGTGCCACTTAATTGAGTTGAGAATTTCTCTCCTTCCAACAGCTCCCTTTTCTATTTTGTTCATTATATCCTCGTATCTACTCAATGCCTCAATCAGCTTTGACCCAACAATGGCCTCACAACCTTCTATGCCTTCTTTAAGCGAGGGAGCCAACAATTTGGCAATATGACGGAGGAGCTCCTTCCTCACGTTGGAGTCCTTTGCGAGGAAATTGAAAGCTAGCCTTATCTCCTCCTCATCCGATATTCTTGAAAGTACCGAGTAAAAACTGCCCATCTTCTCCTCCAAGTAGCTGATGCACAGTATTGTCCTAGCCAGATCAAAAGAGCCTTGTTCCTTCATATAATCAAGATAATCCTTGACTAGCCTAATTTAAAAATGAAGCGTACGATTGGGAACGAACAAATCGCAATTTAGAGTTCCTTCACATTATCCAAATGGAGTTGTTTTTAAGCTAGTTTGAGAACATGCAAGCGGCCAATCTTCGACCTAGGGTGACAGAATACAACGCAGGACTTGCATCCTAGGTTCAAGGAAGAGAGGTAGCTCTAAATGATTGCTGCATGCGGTACAGATTGTAGGACGTGCATCATGAAAACGAGAGAAATTTGTGAGGGATGCGGGCCCGGGAACTCAGAATGGGCCCAAAATAGACTTAAAATGCTTGAAAAGAGGGGGAGAATATGCCCTGTTTTGGAATGTGCAGTAAGAAGAGGCGTGGCTCGTTGTGACAGGGACTGCGAGTCATATCCCTGCAGGATTCATCGAGAGATTTTCCCCTACTCACAAGAGTATGTCGACTTAATGAGAGAGGATGAAACGCACTAGGGTTTGAGTAAAAGTACTTGTTTATATCCTATTCCTGTCTAAGTGGTGGGTGGATCAGAGATGGATGGAAATAGCCTGACTTCGATTGCAAAGGAAAATCCTAGTGAATTTGTCCTGTTAGCAGTTTCTCTTTCCCTAAAAAATACTTGGGGACCCACTGCTAACGTTGCTCTTTACAGTTCTGGCAAAGAATTGGGAAAATCTTTGAACTTAGACTTTAGAAATGTTGGCAGCCTAGAAGAAGCCTTCAGCGAGATTGAAAAAGCTCTTAATAACGCATGGAAGGGAAGATTAGATGGAGACAAGCTAATATTTGAAGAATGCGTTCTTAGAGAGCTCTACAGAAGAGGAGGGATACAGTCCAGCGAGCCTCTGCCGACATGCTACTTTCACATGGGATTTTGCGCAGGCATGTTAGAGAAGATACTTAGTAAGAAAGTTAACCTCAAAGTTTTGTCAAAAGGCCCTCTTTCTTGCGTAGAACAAATTATAATCGAAGAATGAGCTCATCTAATGGAGTGAGCTACTTTGAGACTTGGTTTAACCATAGAAGTAACCCGCGAAGCCTCTTCTCTAGGAGCTAGGATCGTTTATGCAACCATAGAAGGGGTATCTGTTTCTAAAGGCAATCCAGGTATTGAGAGATACTTATCTGAGGTTGTATCTCAAATCAGGAAAAGATATGCACTGGAATCTTTAAAGGAAAACCCAGTCATAAGAGCCTATAGGGACTTCTTCTGGAGGATAGGAATAGATCCCACTAAGACTAGGCCTAGTTCAGAAGCGCTGATAAGAAGGATCCTAAAGGGAAGACCTGTTCCGCGGATAAACAATGTTGTCGATAGCGGTAATCTAGCGAGCATAATCACACTAGTTCCAATAGGTCTCTATGATGTTGCAAAAATAAACGGGAAGCTTTTATTGAGGATGGCAAAAGAAGGGGAAAAGTTCGAGCCCATAGGATCCAAAGAGGAGGAGTTGACAGGAAAAGAACCTGTGCTTGCGGATGAAAGGAAGGTGATCCATCTCTATCCTCATAGGGATTCAGAAAGAACTAAGATAGATGAAAACACAAAGGAGGTACTTGTGGTAGCTTGTGGTGTTCCTAAGGTAGAGTCAAGCCTTCTGCTGGAAGCCACAAATCTAACGCTTGAGTTGATCACCCAGTTTGCAGGTGGAAAAATTGGCCAAGAGCCTTCATGGGCTCCAAAATCTTAATAGGTGTTTCTAAGAACTTCATTCACTCGAGAAAAAACTCCATATTCTTCTGTATTCTGGGTTTAGACAAGTTTTTACGCCTTTACAGGTCCTGAAGAATAGATGAAATCTAGAAGACTAGTGGAAATGGTTTACAGCGGACTTGAATCCCAAAGAGTGCCGGTGCATTTTGAGACTGTTGAGAAGCGCCAAGAAGCGGCTTTGGGAGACGTGCTCTTGGGCCACGCTTGGGTCCCTAGATGGAGCAATTTCTTTGATGAAGGAGGTCCCTTTAGAAGGGGGAACGAGGATCTAACAAAATGGGTTAGGGAGCTAGACATAGAGGAAGGCTATGATTGGCCTCCTATAGATGATATAGTTCAGGAGACCCTTATTGAATTCAAAAAGTCTGTTGAGGACCTAACAAACCTAGATAAATTCATTGTACTTGAGGTAATAGGACCAACTGAGCAGAGTGAATACTTTCTTTGTCCTCCAAGACCTCCAAGTGGATTTAATTTGGACCTAGCTTATCACACGTTTGATTTTGGGGTTCTAACCGTTATAGCAAAAGAAAAGGCCAAGAAACTCTATGATAAGGTGGCAAACTATGTGCTTGAGTTAATCAAGGCGGGGACTGAACTTGATTGGGTTGATGCTGTACGGGTAGCAGATGATGCATTCACCTACGGAGGTCCGATATATCCTGAATGGTTCATGAAGGAGTTATATATGCCTTGGCATAGGAAGTTTACGGACGAGATACACCGAAAAGGCAAGTACGCAATACTACACACAGATGGAAATGTCCTTGCGCGTAATTACATCAATGTTCTCTCAGAGATGTACGATGGTCTCCATCCACTGGATCTAGCAAAGAAGGGTACTGTTATAGATGCAATGCGGTGGATAAATGAGGTGATAAAGGCAAGAGAGGCCCTTAAAGTGGGAACGGTGTTCCATACAGGCATACCCATAGATCTAATAATGCTAGATGACATTTCTGCATCGGATGTTGTGCAGGTAGTATCTGCTTTTCTGAATAAACACGGGAGAAAAAACCTTGTTCTTAGCGTGACCCATAGACCTTATCCTAAGAGGAACTTTCTGGAGGATCTAGTATTTGAAAAGGTGAAGGCCATCAGAAGACTTGTAGGATTACATGATTTAGATATCAAAAACGGGGTTTTCCGATCAGATAGATCAGAATAGTATTTGTGGAAGCTAGGAGATGAGTTTATACGTAAGATCTATGGAACATGGGCTTAACTTTTAGTTTTATTAGGAGAAAACCTCTTAAAGGCACATAAAGCGAGTTAGAACCAGACTACCAATTTTAACAAGGAGCATAAGGCTTATAATGGTGGAGATACAAGAAGTGATCATGCCCCGGTAGCTCAGCTGGCAGAGCAGCGGTCTTGTAAACCGCAGGTCGCGGGTTCGAGTCCCGCCCGGGGCT
>QMVZ01000013.1 GCA_003661365.1 Thermoproteota archaeon
TCTTATAACTTAGGGACTGTAAATTGCTACCTCATAGAAACTGACACCGGCTATATCCGGTTGAAAAAGAACTTGAAAGCGCGGCTGTAAATCCGGCAATCTCAAGCTCATCGTTTTAACACATGAAGATTTTGACCATACCAGCAATGCAGCCTATCTCCGTAAAAAGTTCGACACAAAAATAGCCATTCACGATGGCGATTCAGTAATGGTCGAACGTGGAAACATGTTCTGGAACAGGAAAAAACCCTTTCTTTAACTATGGTCTTACCAGCTGAACTCCGAATAAACCATCTTACTTTAGACATGATGTAGGATCATGCTCCAAATCCACATCTTCTTCGTATACTCTACCTATGATTCTAATCCATGATGGGATGACTTAATCACTCAATTTGAAAAATTTAGGTTCTTTTTTGCTCTTCTCAAGGCTATCCGCCGCTAATGCTTTCGAGAAACCTCAAAATCTCAGCGGTGACCGCATCTCCAGGTTTTCCAATATCCCTGCTGACTGTATCGTGCGTCTTACCTTGGGCATAAAAGATCTCGAAAGGTGCTCCTACCTCATTTAAATCGTTAATCAGCCTCTGGGAATCTGCCTTGGTGAGCCTCCAGTCCGTGTATATAACTAAAGTTGGTGGCATGTAGCTACCTTCCTCAACATGAGCAATTGGTGATGCATCTCTCAAAACGTTCTCATCTTCGCCAAATGCACGCTTAAACAACGTTTTGTACAGAACTGGAAATGAATCGTGGACATGCACGAGGTCATAACCACCGCCGTCGAGTAAAATCAGACCTTTAACGATGGAAGTGTCTAACCCATATTTGCCAAGAAACTTTTCCCCATATGAAACTAAGGCCACAAGATGAGCGCCTGCAGAGTGTCCCATGAGATATATCCTATTTTGATCACCACAATAGTCGCTAATATGGTTATAGACCCAACTTAGAGCTTCAGCAACATCGTAGGCAAAATCTGGATATGAAACTTCTGGAGCAAGTCTGTAGTTAACGCTCACGAACACGTAACCCTGCTTTGCAAAGAACAGACCCTTTGCTGTATGATCTTTCTTGTCCCCAACAGTCCAAGCTCCACCGTGTACGAAGAAGATCACTGGGTGCTTGCCCTTGCAGGAAGGGCTGTAGATGTCTAAAGCTCTGTACTTATCTTCTACGCCTGCATAGTATATGTTCCTTATGATCTGAAGGCTATGACTTAATTTTCTAATCAAGACAAAGGAAAAAACGGCGCCAGCGAGAAGGATTAGCACTAACAAAACCAAAAGACTTGATTTCAAACCGCTATTTCTCCTAGCAATAATATATAAAACTTTAACTTTTTGCTCTTCTACCTTAGAAGAATATGCAGCACACTATTCTTTTCTTGGTATTATTAGAAAACAAGATTAAAGTGATTTCACAGGTTGCACACCTGTTAATCTATCTCCAGCGTCTCCTATTCCTCCTCCGCCTACTCCCCAGCCCATACCGTGTATATAGCAATGTTCGTTAAGAAGCAGGCTTACAGAGCCTACGTATATCTCTACTTTTGGAATCTCTTCCTTAAGAGTTTTAATCCCGAAAGGAGCAGCTACAAAACCACAAACTATTATTCGACCTAGATCACCGAACCTTCTTTTGTTCTCCTTTAGAAGTCTATATATTGTGAGTATGGTAAAGCCCGTTGCTATCGCTGGATCTATGAATATAATGGGTCTTCCACTTATTTTTGGAATTCTCTCGTATTCTATTTCTACTTTAAGTTCTTCTAGTGATTTTCCTGTTCTTTTTGCTGATATAATTGCATGAGGTGCGCCTTCAAAAACCGTTTCAAATCCCCTAATGGGATACACTGAAGCACCCAAGATATCTATGAGTATTGGGAGCTGATCTTTTGGTATCCTCTCATATACAGCCCTTTCTTTCATTGGAGTAACTACCTCAAACCTTTCTCTTGGAAATGTATCAGCAATGACAAAAGCCATGTACTCAGCTAGCTTTACGCTAGCCCTTCTTCTTTCTTCAATAGAGAGATTCTCCTTTACGACTTTTGCTAGAAGACTCGATATTATCACATGTTCGTTTCCTAGGATCTTTACATCTCTTAATATGTTCTCAATTTCTTCTTTAGAAAAAGGGTTTTCATCAAAACCTTTTTTCATAGAGCCCTTCCGTCCTTGTTCTGAAGCTACTTATTAATAATTCAGGTCTCTTCGTGTGCGTCATCTCTGGTCTTGAGATTTAAGAGTACGCCTTTTCATAAAACGTAATCATGAAGAAGGTTTGAAAATTCGGCTCAATCCTTACTGAGAAACCATAATGGTTTAGCATTTTTCATGAGGGGTTAAGGATGGAAAGAATACAGGCTCTTAGACGAGAGACCTTTTTAGCTTCCACAGGATTCTGGACATGATGCCTAGTACTAGGTATCCTTACACAAAGAAAGTAAACGTAGTTGAGGTTATTCATGGGGTAGAGATCCAGGATCCCTTTCGATGGCTAGAAGACTTAGATAGTACGGAAGTAAGGAAATGGATTGAGGAGCAAAATGCTCTGACAATTTCTCTCCTAAACACACTTCCCTGGAGAAAGGAGATACAGGAGGAGCTAATGGGAATATATCAGTCGAAGGTCATTCTATTACCCATAATCTGCAAGGAGAGATATTTCTTTTTCACCAGAGAGGTTGGACAAAGACATGCCGTTTTGAACATGTCAGAGGGTAAGTTTGACCTGGAGAAAGCGAGAATTATCTTAGATCCAAATACCTTCAGTGAGGACGGTACGGTAGCTTTAGACTGGTATTACCCTTCCCTAGACGGGAGTTACATCGCTTACGGAAAGTCCGAAAAAGGGAGCGAGAGAAGTGTTCTACACATACTCAACGTGGATTCAGGAGAGCATTTGCCCGAGACCATACCAAACACTCAGTGGTCTACAGTTGCTTGGTTAGAGGACTGCTCTGGGTTCTATTACACTTGGAACTCTGACAATGTAAAATATATCCCCAGAGTTCGCTTTCACGAGCTAGGCAGCGATCCCAAGGAAGACCCAATGATATTTGGGGAAGGTCTACCGGAGGGAATATGGCCAGGCATTTATCCCTCATCCGACGGAAGATACCTCTTCTTGGCAGTAGCTGAGGGGTGGATTAGAAATGACCTTTATGTGAAGGATCTGCTGGAGGATGGTGAGTTTATACCAATTGCTGTTGGGAAAGAAGGAAAGTTCTTTGCAGATGCTATTGAAGGCTCGCTAATCATTCAGACAAACTGCAAGGCACCAATGTATCGCATCCTGAAAACAGACTTGGATGATCCTAGGGAGGAGAATTGGAGGGAGATAATACCTGAAGGGAAAGGGGTGATAAAGAGGTTTCAGATAATAGGAAGAAAGTTAGTTATATCTCTGAAGGAGAATACATATTACAGGCTGCTTGTTTATACCTTAGAAGGCGAATTCCTTTACGAGATCAAGCTTCCTTCAATTGGCAGGGTTGATTTCACTGGAAGATGGGACAAAGACGAAATGTTCTACATGTTCTCATCCTTTGTCTATCCTCCTGCATTATTCAGGTATGACTTAAGCGATCGAAAACAGGAGAAGATCTTTCAGCAAGATGTGAAAATTAGTCCATCCGAATACGATACAAAGCTCATTTTCTACAAATCGAAGGATGGGACAAAGGTTCCGATGTATATAATCCACAAAAAGAACCTTAAGCTCAATGGCAACAACCCAACAATTTTGAGCGGATACGGTGGGTTTGCATTGGGTAGAGAACCAGCTTTTCTTAAGAGCTTCATTCCATGGCTATCGAGGGGAGGAGTGTATGCCGTTGCTTGTATAAGAGGGGGAGACGAATTCGGGGAGGAGTGGCACAAGGCAGGAATAAGGGATAAAAAACAAAATGTATTCGATGATTTCATAGCAGCTGCCGAGTGGCTAATCGAAAATAGCTACACAAACCCTAGTAAGCTGGCAATATGGGGAGCCAGCAATGGAGGGCTTTTGGTAGGAGCCGTCCTTACCCAAAGGCCAGATCTGTTTAAAGCTGTGGTATGCAAGGTTCCCTTACTTGACATGCTCCGCTATCACAAGTTCCTGGTTGCTGGCCTTTGGGTCTCAGAATACGGCTCGCCTGAAGACCCGGAGGAGTTTAAGTGGCTTATCAGCTACTCTCCTTACCACCACGTTGTTGAGGGTCGGACCAATCCTGCAGTCTTCTTCAGAGCAGCGAAATCTGATGGAAGAGTTCACCCTATGCATGCCATGAAAATGGCAGCTAAGATGCAAACATATGGAAAAGGAGGGCCATTTCTCCTTTATGTCGAACCAAAAGCAGGACATGGCACGGGCAAACCTTTAGACATGTTCGTTAAAGGAGAAGCTGACTGTCTAGCATTTGTTGTATGGCAGTTGAATCTTCCCTTCCTCAAATGATAGGTATCATGCCGAAAGCATTGGCAAACCAGTGCCAAAGTGCTGGTGTAGCAATTCTCTTAGTCTTATGAAAGAGATAACAATCGATTAACAGTCCAAGAGTGCTGCTAGGAGCATATCTGATGAAATCATCTAAAGAGGTTCTAGGCTCAAAGTAGAAGTTAAATAACAAGCTTATAACTATGAAAAAGATCCAGAAACCCCTTGAACTCCATTTGAAATATCCTTCAATTCTGTTCTGAATTAACCCGTTCCATGCCACGTTTTGAATCATATCCGTGGCATGAAGAATCACGAATGGGAACAATGATCTTGAGGGGATTCCTAAGGATTGTGGTTCGGGTGGAGCATTTATTGCTTTTGAGATTAGGGAATTAAGAGCATCGATCGCTGTAACTCCTATTATAGCTGTAGAAAATGCGTATATTATATCCGATAGTAGCAGGGACCTCCCTCTAAATCCTAAACTGGACCACTCTTCTTTTTTCCACATTAAGACATACACTGTTGGGAGGAAGACATATGTCCAACCTCTCATGGCAAATGGAATCCACTCAGGAACTCCCACCCTTGGAAGGATTATGGCAGCAAGCCCAGTTCCAGGGAACATCAACATCACTAATAAGAAGAGATCCAAGATATCTCTTCTAGAGTATTTCTCTCCGAACCAAGGGGCCTCTAACTCCCTAAAAATTAGATTGAGAAGATAAAGCGAAAAGAGAAGGGTCATTAAGCTCATGAGGGGGTTGTCTGAAGGAAGAAACCTGCATAAGCGCCCTTCTACTAGCCTTAGCCTAGAAATGTAAACTACAAGAAAGCCTATGGAGACTAAAATCAAAACGATCTGGAATTCACTTAACCCCCTTGATCTGCAGGCAGAATTATCGTTCATATCCTCCCCTCTTAGAATTTTTCTAATAACCTCTTACAATAGGTGTCCTAATCGATAACGCCCTATAACCGCTACTTTATCTTAAGAACTGTGTTAAGTCGATAGCAAATGCTTTGCTTAATAAAGCTGTTCATTTTCATCAACGCACATTCTTTCAAAAAGCTCTTTCCATTTCGTTCCTAATTTAAACGAAATTCTAGATTGTAAGAAGCAAGCATAACCTTATGTTTGGAAAGTGGTATGTTATGAATGATGACTCATAGACCAAAATACAGTCTCACACCGCGTAGGGAATACATAGAGTGGAAGATGGAAGTTCCTACCAAGACTGAAGTGCTTGGAGCCTTTTTGGTTTTGTTTCCAGTCTCTCTAATTCTTGCTGGGTCAAAACAAGTCCAGTTTTTGTTCAAAAGCCCATATGATTATTTTTTGTTTTTAGCACTCACCCTCTTAGTAATAGTACTTCACGAGGGCGTTCACATACTAGTGATCAGGGCCTTGGGCTTAGGGTTTAGGGTAGGGTTCGGAGGTTATTACGTCTATCTCACAATAAAGGGCGAGATGGGGAAGTGGAGGTTCTTCCTCATCGCTATTTCTCCCTTATTAATCAGCTTTCTGCCCTTTGTTTTCCCAGGTTGGCCTGTTTTAAGAGTGATTGCTTTTCTGAACTTTTTAGGCTCCGTTGGGGATATCTTGATCCTCATGAAGCTCTTAGGAGTGGGGAGAGCAAGGATTATGGATGAAGGGAGGTTCATGGTAGTTTTATCGGAAAAGCCTCCTAAAACCTCAATTTTAGTAGAAAACTTCTTTAGTTCATTTCCGTTGTTCATGCTCGTATCTCTTCTAATAACTCTCATGGTTTTGATTAGGGTGGGAGGAAGTGCCGAGGCGTATTTAGTTCCAGATCGTACAAACTTCTTTAAAGGACTCAATCAAGCGTATCCAATTTTTAAAGCAACAATGGAAGAATAATATCTCGGTAGGTGAGACCTCTGGCTGATAAGTTCGAAAAGTTGGAAGATTTCATTTTTAGAAAGATGTCAGAAACAAATCTCCCTGGTTTAAGCATAGCTGCCATTAAAGATGGAGACATGATTTACTCTAGGGGCTTTGGCTTCAAGAATCTTTCAAATGGTTTTTCAGCGACTCCAGAAACTCTTTATTGCATAGGTAGCGTTACTAAGTCTTTCACATGTCTAGCAATAATGCAACTTCAGGAGAAAGGGGCCCTAAGCGTCGAGGACCCTATTGAAGAATATGTCCCCTTAAAGATAAGACCTAAGGGAGAACCAATTAAGATATGGCACTTGATGAGCCATACAAGCGGAATTCCGGCTCTAGCATATGCCGAAGCAGTTATCAGGCAAGCTACGAAGGCATCCGAAAAATGGCTCCCTATATCGAGCTATCAAGACATGCTCACGTTCATGGCTGACGCCGACAAGTGGGTCCATTCAAAACCAGGAGAGAGGTGGTTTTACCTAAACGAAGGTTATATCCTGCTTGGTTACATCATAGAAAAGGTATCTGGGGAGGAGTATGCCGATTACGTTAAGAGGCATATACTTGAGCCTTTGGGAATGAAAAGGAGCTATTTCCACAAGGAAGAAGTTGAGAAAGATCCTGATGCAGCGGTACCATACATTGTGGCAAAGAACGGAGAGAGAATACCCAGCACATATCCCTTTGGGGCTATATTGAGCGATGGTGGGCTCATAAGTAGCGTTGTTGACATGGCAAAATACGTAAAGATGTTCATCAACTACGGCGAGAGCGATGGAGAAAGGATAGCAAGCGAGCATTCCATTAAGGAGATGATGAAGCCTAGAATACGCTTACCTCATGAGCCTTTCATAAGCAAAGGCGTCAGATATTACGGATATGGGCTTGGCATAAGGCCAGATTTCTTTGGTTATAATCTAATAGGTCACGGGGGAAGCGTCTTAGTATCGACGGCATACATGGGCTTTGTTCCAGAAAAAGGGATTGGTGTTGTGATACTTGCAAACGGCAGCGGCTATCCCTTGAGCTACATAGGCGAGTATACCTTGGCCCTCTTGCTTGGCAAGGATCCAATGGAACTGCCAGTTGTAAGATATGGGGAAGTGCTAGATGAACTTGCTGGAGTTTACGAAACCTATAAGGGCACGATGAGGGTCACAGTGACTAAAAGAGGGAGTTTATTGCAGATTGAGAGGAAGGACAAGTACACTGAGTTTACAATGCCCCTAATACCTGTTGATATAGAAGGTAAGGTAAAGGTCTTCCATGCTATATCTATGGACATGAAGGTGCCTACAGAGTTCATCAAGGAAGATGAGGATCTCTTCTTGATTTACGAGAGATACAAGCTCAAGAAAGTCGGAAAGATCTAATTGGCTCTTGGCTATCTTACTCCATCCACAACGAAACTCTTATTTTGTTTGAAACTCAGGCTCGTCAGATGAGCGTAGAGCTGACAAGAAAGATGATGGAGAAACTTGGATTCAAAGGGGAGATAATCCTCCATAAATATAGTGGAAGGACGAGTGAGGATGCAGCAAAGGCTTTAGGGGTTCCAATCAGCAGAATTATCAAATCCCTTCTCTTTAGATCCAAAGACGGCAAATTCGTGGGCGCTATCCTTCTAGGCACATCGAAGGTAGATGTCAGAAAACTAGAGAAGCTATCTGGCTTGAAAAAACTTCGTTTAGCCAGAGAGGAGGAAATTCTAGCTTTCACTGGATTTAAAGCCGGAGGAGTCCCTCCCATAGCCTTCAAGGATAAGTGTCAGGTCTTCGTCGATGAGAAAGTATTCTTAATGGACTGGGTAATCGGGGCTGGGGGGACTGAGTACTCAGGACTCAAGTTCAACCCCTCAGAACTCTTGAAAATTGGCTATAAGAAGGAAAACATAGCCAAAAGAGCTAAAGAGCTATACGGAAGAAAGGAGTGACTTCTTCCAGCTATTGCTCGTTCATTAACCAATTAAGAACCAAAGAACCGATATCTTTGTTCTCTTTGACCTCAAAAACGTCCCCATAGACGAATATGGGTACTTTCCTTTCGTGCAACGAACCATGAGACCTAAGGTTGACTTCGAAAAACTCCTTTTCTCCTTGACCGAAAACTACGTCTTTTTCTCCAAGAACCATGATGTCCCCAATCCTATCAGGATGTAAGTTGTAGATTAAGGAAGCTTCCTCCCTGCTCAACACCTCTTCAATGCCTTCAGTTCCAGAGAGGACATCGATCGCATTCTCTATTTCACTTTCAACGTTAACGTAAAGGTATGAGGATCCTCCCATGTTTTGATGGTGTAATATGTATCTGTCCTTTATTATAGGGATGGATCTGGCCTTTATGCCTTCTTTTTCCAACAATTTCTCCAGATCTATGCCTTTTATTTTATTAGACATTCCATGATCGGCTGTAAGGCATACCAAGTATTCTGAAGTTTTCTTTGATTCAACATAGTCCAGTAGTGTTCCCAGCCATTTATCGATCATTCTCATGTTCCTTTTAGCCTCTTGACTCTCTGGAGGAAATTTGTGCATGACATAGTCAGTGGTCATTAGGAAGGAAAGGTCTGGATCAAAGCCCCTCAGAACCTCTAGAAACGACCTGAACAGCCACTCATTCACCTCTATAGAATAGATGTCAGGAGGCGGCCCAATCCTATTAATGACCCATCTTGTGGGCTCTTCAGCAGAGAAGGAGAGACTAGTTCCCTTGCCTAGGAGGATCCTGAGCTTATCCTTTGCGGTAATAAGCGCAGACTTAAATCCTCTTTTTGTTACTTTCTCAAAGATGTTTTCAACTAATATAGAATCCGCAGACTCCATGTAGTAAGCTTTTCCTAGTTTCCTGTCATAGTAGAAGTTTGAAGTTATACCGTGCTCCTTCGGATAGGCTCCAGTTATGATGGAAACGCTGTTGACATTGGTGGTAGTTGGAACGATGGCATCACCGAATCTCTGCTTGAACCTGTGAAAGTTTGGAAGCCTTTCTTCAAGATACTCCGGATCACAGCCGTCTAAGCAGATGACGATAGCCCTTTTCATTACATCATCGGAACCGTTTCAAAATTTTAGATGTAGCGTTCAAATCAATCATTCCAAACTTAACAGGATTGAGAGCAAGAAACGCCGACAACAGCTGTAAAGAGGACTTAACAAGCGAGGAGGTTGAGGTAAGGAAGTAGAAGAAGGAATGATAAAGAAGATTTCATGAATCCTCAAAATGGAGAGCTCTTAAATTACCACTTCTTGTTGGAGAGGAAGGATGAGGATCTTTATATTACAAGATTTCCTTTTCTGGAAGATGATTCGTTAACGTCCCCAAATCAAAAGCAAAGGGGTTAGAAGAGGAAAGTGAGTGGGATGACAAAAGGCAGGCTATTAATTTCATCCGCCATGATATTGCTCCTCCTTACACCCGCCATTTTGAATGTTCTACCCGATCCAGAGCCTCTATTCTTGGTATATGGCACGGAGGAATGTCCAAACTGTAGGAAGATCCTTAAGGAGCTAAGCGAAATATATGGAAATGAGACAATACTCTTCCTTGATCTTAAGGAAAAGAAAAACCTGGATCGTGCTTTACAGATATTAGATTTGGTTTATGACGTTGGGAAGACTCCTGATACCCCTCTAATTGGAGTTTTTTGGAACAACAGTTTGCTTGCTGTGACAGTAGGTTACACACCAGTTAACTTTTGGTTTGAAGTGCTAAACGACACAATCAGGGAGTCGGTTCTCATCGCTTGGGAAGGAAAAGTTATCGGGAACTTAACAAACAAAGAGACGATCTCAGCTCTAGAAAATCTCTTTATGGGTGTCCGGAAGGAAAACGAGACACAATCAACTACTACTGTCGGGGAGACAGAAAAGCCCTTGGGGGAAATCCTCCCCGGAGTTATCCTAGCTGCGACTGCAGATTCAGTAAATCCATGTGTTTTCAGCATCTTTCTAGTCCTGACGATTCTATCGGTTCAGTCGGTGGGTAAAAAGAGGGGAACGTGGGTAGGCCTAGCATTCATACTGACAATATATCTCTCTTACTTCTTACTTGGACTCGGCCTAAGGACAATACTGTCTAGACTTCTTGCAAGCTATTCATGGATCTTAGTTTTAATCGGTGCTGTAGCCATAGCTTTGGGAGGATACGAGGTTTTCTCGGCAATCGCCTCCCCCTTCAAATCAATTCTACCAGGGTCTCTTAAGAGAATTACAGCTGAGAAAGTGGAGGAGATCGGTACTAAAGCTAGTATTGCTGGAGCTTTTGGATTGGGGATCCTTCTGAGCTTTACACTACTCCCGTGCTCTTGGGGTCCATACTTGGTTACTGTAGGGCTTATAGCAGGGCTTCCTTTCGGAAAACAGGTTATGGTTCTTCTCCTATACGATTTTGTCTTTATTTTACCTTTAGCTCTGGTCTTGCTTGCAATTAACTTGTTTGGAGTTAAACTTAGGACCCTGAAATATTGGAGAGGTACTAAGTTCCCATTGATGAAGTTAATCGCAGGAGCCTTGCTTATGTTAGTTGGAGTTTATGCAATACTTCATCACATTGCTTGAAATCGCACTAAGGTCTCATCGGACAAATACCACAATCGGTACAGGTGATGTTACAAGAGGGTGTTAATTCAAACCTCTCTGATTTTCTAACTTCTTCCTCCAAATAGTCTCGCTTAACACCTGTGCTGACAGCTCTAATCCACGGCAATGACCTATTCTTTTCATACACGTAATCAAGGTAGACCCCCTTTTCCATTGCTATTTTCCTGTAATGAGATGCTCGGTATGGGCCTGAAGAAGCAGAAATCAATACATCACCCAGACTTTCATTTCCTAGGCTTATGACTGCTTGAACGAAATTCCTACCGGGGTGGGTTGCCTTTACCCTTATTCCTGAAAGCAATTCGAAGATCTTCACTTTTTCCCTGTAAATTTCAGGTCTTTCAAGAGGGAGCCTTTGGAAGGGAGTATGGGGCTTTGGAATGAACTGACTTACCGAGGCCTCGACCTCAAGACCTATGCTGGATAGATCAGAAGCTAGCTTCGCGGATTCCTTAACGTCTTCTTGCTTCTCAAATGGAAATCCTAGGATAAAATAGGTCTTCAATTTCCTGATGCCAGCATCCTTAAGGTCTTTTGCAACGTCGATTATTTCCCCGTTCTCCATGGGTTTGTTAATTGCAAGTTTAATCCTCCAACTTCCCGTTTCCGGTGCAATAGTAATAGTTCTGACTCTAGCCATCTTTAAAACCTCTATAACATCATCACTGACTTCATCAGCCCTCAAAGATGGAGTTGACAGCCTTAGCCCTTCATCCAAAATCTTCTTCATTATGTCGGCTATCATGGGATGAGACAAAAGGTCGCTTGCTATGAGGTAGATCTTCTCAAATCCTAGATCTGCAGCTATTTCAATTTGCTCCTCAATCTGGCGAAGGGAACGATCTCTTCTTGGTCTCTGCGTCCAGCCAAGCAGGCAAAAGCGGCAGCCTTGGGAACATCCTCTAGATACCTCAAGGAGAAATGAGTTCTTACCTTCTGGAAAATGAGCCATTATCTGCATTTCTGGCAGGTATTCCATGCTAGCCCTCTGAAACTTGACTCTTCTTTTACCCTTTACATATAGCCCATCTAGAGAAGAGATAGCTTCTCTAGATGCTCCCTCTACCACCATCTTTAGAAGTCTTGGGATTATTTCCTCACCATCACCGATTACAACGCCATCGAAAATCCCACAAACAGGTAAAGGATTGTTTAAGGCAGGACCTCCAGCGATTATCTGAAGGCCTCTCTCTTCTTTTCTAGCTGGAACTCCCCAATCATGCAACATCCTCAAAAAAGTATGAATTTGCCCTTCATAATGAATCGAAACAAGCATGAGATCTAAATCTCTTGGTCTTAAGCTCCCATCAACTGACCTTGGAAGGCCTGAGACAAATCTCTCAGCTATAACTCCCTCTACCTCATTAGCAAGGTAATAAACCAATTGATGGCCAAGAGAATTTATGCTGGCCCTATAAGGGCCAGGAAAAACCACTCCCTCTTTAAGATCGTATTCTCTTGGATCTCTATCGTAGAATCCTCCTTCCTCCTTCACTAAGGGCAATTCAATCCTTTTGGAGATTTGAGATATTTAATTCAAACCAAGGTGTAGTTCCATGAGGATCTACTTGCTTAAAAGTGAGTGGCCAGTCATAACCCTTCATTACTGTTACCAAATCTGTTAGGCGTTAAAGATCAAAATAACATCGTTTCAGTTTTTTGAGACCAATCTTGATATGCCTTTTCACCCAATTTACTGACGGAGGTGTAGGTGTGAAAAGCCCATGGTGGATCCTACCCTTTGTTATCATTTTAATATCCTCGCTAATGGGCGTTTTATTGTTTGAAGGTCGATTGATTCAGCGTGGTCCTATCTCCGTTAATGTGCAAGGAAAGCCCGCCCTAATTAGGGCAAAGTCGCTTGAAATTGAAGATTTCTATATATCGCCTGTTCCACCTTTCCTTAACTCATCCAATATTGAAACTAGAGAACTTAGGAAGGACCAATTCCTCTGGATCTTTCTTAATTTTTCAGTTAAATGGACTGATCTACCGCCTCTGGTGCGCCATATTAACGATGGCAGGACCTTTATGAGTGGTAATGAAGTTCATAGGCAAGAATTTCTATCAGGCAGAATCGAGGTACGCTTTGATTACGATACTGCTGGCATATTCAGTATTACAATGATCCTAGAAGACTCCAAAGGAAACAAACTCATTAATCTGGATCCAGACACAGGCTTATGGGCATTTGGGATGGGATGCCCTCCAAGAATTGATCCGTTTAAACCAAACTACGAAAGCTTAGAGAGCACTGGAATCAGTTTTTACGGCTGCCTGTTAGGAGGTTGGATACCTGCGGAATGGGACGAGGGAGTCTACTGCCTAAGGGTGGTTGTAAGGGAGACCATCAGCGGATTGGAGAGAAGTGCTGAATATAGGTTTGTAATTCCTACTGATGGAGGAGCAATTCAACCTTCGCCCATAGACCTTTATCCAAGTCTGATCGTCTTAAGCGAGGATGAAATGCCTCAGGGATGGGAGGAATATTTGGATGCTACCGATAGGCTTGCAATAGATGGGCTCATAGCTGAGAACTACAGAGTATTTAAGAAAACAAAAGGAGCATTAGAGAAAGAGATAATAATTCATACATATCTCTTCTCAACTCCAGAAAAAGCAAGGAAATATCTTGAGGAAATCCTCTACCAATTTGAAGATCAAATCATAGGAAGCCATGTGATTCCTCATGAAGAGGGTGCTCTGCCAAGAATAGGAGAAATACTGAAACTTGATGGAATAGGAGATAAGGCTTACTTGTGCAATTACTCAATGGAGAGAGTACTGAAAGTAAGAGAGGGAGAGAGCCTTCCAGGTCCAGAGGTTGTTTTCTCATTGGACAATGTCGTGATCTGGATTCAAGGAGGCAATCTCAGGAACTCATACCTCCAAGGCTGGTTCGTTTCGGTTGAAGAGCTTATGGAAATTTGTGAGCTCCAAAAAGAAAAAATTTATCGAGTTAGTGGATGTTAATTAAGATATCGATGGTGAAAACCTCTTGATAGGTAAGAAGGAGTTATTATCTGGAGTTATACTGGCTATATCCGTTCTTTTCTTGGCTAATGCATTGACGAAGCCCCAACCACTAAAAATAGTAATAGAGGGGAGTGGATCTATTCTCATCAACTCTCCAAAACTATATTCCTTTAAAGAAGTATTTGCCCTTGTTCTTTTTTCTTTTGCTGCAGGGAGCTCGTTCCTTTATCTCCTTCTTAGGAGAGATTATATTCATTCAAAGCCGAATTATTTACAATCGGTGGTTGATAATTGGCAATTAAAACGTATTAGTAACGCTTTTACTGCATTAAAAGCTCTTGAAGGACCAGAGAAGGAGATATTTCAAATTATTCTTGAGAAAGGAGGAGAATTACTTCAAACAGAAATCTGTAGCATCTCTGGATACTCTAAAACCAAGGTATC
The DNA here is from genome assembly GCA_003661365.1 of Thermoproteota archaeon. Classification (GTDB taxonomy): domain Archaea; phylum Korarchaeota; class Korarchaeia; order Korarchaeales; family Korarchaeaceae; genus QMVU01. The sequence goes on from QMVZ01000013.1 coordinate 14,359, forward strand.
AAGAATATTAAAGAAATTAGAGGCGAAGGGATTGATATCAAGGTCACAACACGGGATGACCAAGAAGATATCTTTAGCCTTCTAACCCTCTAAGAAGCTTCTATCCTAAAAGAAAAAGGCCTTTAATCTAACTATTTCTCACAGGAATGAACTAAAGGTCAAAAGCCTTCAGTACTTCTTGTGTTCTTGAAACCCCATTCCCTAGTCTTGCTTCATAACCAAGTTTGATCAATGCTCGTTCTATTGCGGCAACGACCGATATTATGTCGTTAGCATTAACTGGCCCCATATGTCCAACCCTAAAGTACTTAGATTTTATCGGAGGGTATAATCCTCCAGCAACAACCACGTTTCTATCAAGCATTTCTTGTCTAAACTTACCCAACTCTATTTTTTCTGGAAGGTAAACGGCTGTAACAGTAGATGCTGCTATTTTATCATCCTTAGCTATAAGCCTCAGCCCTAGCCCATGGATGCCGCTTCTAAATGCTTTGGATAGAGCTTCATGTCTTCTGAACCTGTTTCCTAACCCTTCTTCAAAAATAAGTTCCAAACTTTTATGGAGCCCTATTATGAGGTTTACGGCGGGTGTGGCGAAATAGGCAGCTTTTAGGTTTTCGTAAGAGTTCATAATTTCGATCCATTTAGTTAGGTCCATATAATATGGAGAATATTTAGATTGAGTCTCAGAAAGCCTGTTTATCGCCTTGGGTGAAAGCCAGAGGACTGCTAAACCTGGCGGTACTCCTAGGGCCTTTTGACTCCCAGTTAAAACCACATCTATTCCCCAATCCTCCATCCTTATCTCTTCACCAGCTACACTGCAAACACCATCTACGATTAGAAGGGCTTCGTGTTGGCTTACTATCTTACCAAGCTCCTTTATATCATGTCTAACCGATGTGCTAGTGTCTACATGCGTAACCGTAACTATGCCGTATTCCTTTTCCTCCAGCTTTTCAGCTATCCTTTTATTGTCAACAACCTCTCCAGGCTCCTTTATCCTAACAACATCTACATTGACCGGGTATCTACTTAACAACTCAGCCATTCGGTCCCCAAACACTCCGTTAGAGATTACCAAAACATTCTCGCCCTTTCTTATGAAGTTTGAAGTGCCCGCCTCCATTGCTAATGTGCCTGAGCCCGCTAGAACGATGGGTTTGTAACCGTCATCTACATACAACAACTCCTTTAACTTGGTCAAAACATCAGAAAATATGCTAACGAAGCTTTTAGACGTGTGACTTAAATGTCCTAGGCTCAGAGATCGTAAGACGGAGGGATCAAATATTGTAGGACCTGGAATTGCCAACAATCTTCTCTCGCTCATGAAGCCACCCTGAAGTGGATTTTCCGAATTTATTTAAAACTTGCAAAGAAGGAAAACTTCGTTTAAAGTAATTCGTTGATTTAAAGATCCTTTCTAACAAGAGGAAAGTCTTTCGTTGGCTCGTCTACTACACGGAATCCCTCAGACAAATAAAAGGAAAGAGGACCTGATGGATTGTCTGAACTACCTCTTCTTGCAAAAGTCACAATGGCCTTAAACCCGCGTTTTCTCAGATCTTCTATTACTGAGTTTAAAAGAAACCTTCCAAACCCTTTACCTCTATGTTCCTTGGCAACTATGTAGAGACATGCTAAAAAGACCTCTTTTTGACTTATTTTGGTTGAACCATAGCTCTTAATGCTCGGGAATGCCTCAAAAGGGCCATAGAAAGCACATCCAATGGGCTTATCTTCCAAATAGAGGATTTTTCCAACAAATCCAAATTTCTGAAATAACTCCTGCAGCCACTTTTTCTTCAAAATCCTTCTATCGATATCTTTAGGCACATTTTCAACGAAGGATGTGTCCTTCCAGTATAAACAACTAATACAAGGAGGAGGTATTTCATCAAAATTTGATGAGCTTATGTCTTTTACCTCCAAAAACATGCTACACAACTCTATGTACTAATACGCAAATTATGCTCTTAAAAAGAATCTTCTTTTGAGAACAACCAACTATAAAAGAAAAAAGTAAAAGCCACATAAGATGATTAGCGATCTCCAACTTTCAAAAATGCTGTTATGTATGGCTTTGTTAGAGCAAGAAATTTCCAAGTTTCTTCTAAATATAGCTGAGGCTCTTGAAGGAGGCAATGAGGCTAATGCAATTCTAATATATGTAGGGCTTGATTCATTGAAACACGAATATATTCTAGAGAAAATCGCGAAAGATTTAGTTGATGGTGTTGAGGTGGATCTAGAGAGTTGTCAAGATCTAGTGGGAACGGAGTCCGTTAAACTGATTAAACTCTTGAGGAAGAAAACCAAAGAGTTGATTGAGAGACCCATATCAACAAAGCATGCAAGAAGGTTAATCGAGGAACAAACAAGAATGGAAGGTCAGATAGGGGAGGAATATCTTAATCTGTGCCAAGCAAAGGTATTCTCCATAGCAACCGCCTCTAAAAAGGCAAAAAGAGTTCTTGAGTTAATCTCAGAAGATGAAGAAAAACACATACAGTTGTTAAACGAGGCATTGGAATATTTGGTCTAACAGACACCTAAAAGCCTAACACCTCTCAATTGAGATATTTTTATCTTCTTACGTCTCTAAAATTTTAGTCTGCTTCTCAAAGCCCTTTAAGGCGTAATAGATTTTATAAAGATTTATTACGCTCGATTTCATGTATTCTTCTGCTGTTTTCTTCAGGTACTTGGTGAAATAAGGCCATTTGAACTCTCCTCTCTCCTTAAGTAGGCTTGAGGATCTCTCCAGCTCTGTCCTTAAAGAAACCAAGTCGTTAGTTTCTCTCCACCCCAAAGTCCTTACAAGTTCCTCGAAAGGAGCTACTTCAACACTAAGAACCTTCTTTGCAAGTTCACTTACCTCAATGAGTCTTCCCTCTCTTTTCAGACCTTCAATTAGTAATGATGCAGATGTAAGCCTGAACTGGGTTAGGGCTTTCATAATAAGCGATAGGTCGTAAACTATAAAGCAAAATCCCCTGTCAACAAGAGAGTTTAATACCTTCCCCATCTCCTCCCAGCCGCTTGTTTCGAAGAACTCCTTAGAAAGGAGGACGTAAAAACTCTCTTCGCCATCAAATATTGCAGAACAGCCTAAAAGTACGTTCTCAGAGATGGGAAGGTTGATAAAATCAAAAGCAGCTGTCTTCAGAGCTCTGGAAGGTCTCGGAACCAAGATCTCTCTGTTCCCTATTTTTACTCTTATTTTCTCCCTTAGCATTAGATATTCTAGCATTCTCTTTGCATATCTCTTTGCTAAATCCCACCTCATTCCAGAGCTAAGTAGTTCAAAGTGGGCTTGATCATCAACTACCTGGAGCAGTATTTCTGAAAGTTCGTCTGGCTCAAATTCCTCAACCTTCTTTGAGACCTCCATCCAGTCAAGCTTCTCTATGAGCCCGGCACTATCTGGCTCATGAAGCAATAGGAGCTTCCTGTCTCCTACATTAACAACCTCATAGTAAATCGTGTCAAATGGTATTCCATAGGCAAGCCTGAGAACTAGGGTAACGAGAGCCATTCCAACTCTGCCCCAGATGATGTCCTCGGCAGGATCCAACTCTATTACAATTCCATAGGTGTAGTCTCTGTAAACGCCTCCTGTAGGTCCCAAAACCGGAAGGGATTTCCTATCCCTAATGAAGTAAGTCCTGTCGCCTGCACTGACAGGTCTGGATCTTCTGGCAGAAATTGTCCAATAAACTCTGTTCGGAATCTTCGTCCTTATTCCAAATCCATCCCTTGGAGGATCAACCACACAAATTACTTCAGAGTGCAGCCTTCCAGTGTAGTAGTCCCTGATCACATTTGGCTCCTCGCCCCAAGAGTGCTTTGTCTTCTCATACTCCTCATATGCAAAGGCAAGGGGATCGTAACTGAACACAGTCCTCATGGATAGCTGCTCTTCAACAACTCCGGTAATGAACCTCCCTTTTCTAAGCAAGTCAACAACTACGGCGTCAGCGGAGTAATCTATGCAACCAGGTTGAAACCTCTCTACGAGATCACAATGTCCTATGTCCTCAAGGTAAACAGCCCTGTCGTCTTCCCTCTTCATCCTTTTCATCCCGTAGGGTGGCCCGAATTCGTAGAAGTTCATGTTTCTCCAAGCTCTCTTCCCTCTATCGGTTAGCCCTTCCTTGGAGATGAGCCCAAGATAGGAGAGGAGGGAAAGTTCGTCTTCAGTCAACTTCTCCCTTAGCTTAGGATTGACGAACTTGAACAGTCCCTCAAATAGCAAGCAGTACTTGTTGTCTGGATTCACCAGGGCTTTTTCTAATGGGAGTTCTATCCATTTTCTAAGCGCACTTAATCCCCTAAGCAGGAGTTCTCTATCCCACCTCCTAACCGGAAGGATTATAGTTTCAGTAAACGGGAGTTCCTTCCTCCTGCCCTTCCTTCCCTCCTTCTGCCTGAACTCCCTAACATCTTCAGGAAGCCCCACGTGGACTATCCTAATCACGTTTCCTATGTCTATTCCCTGAGCCAAAGTCCTGGGAGAGACAATGACTTTCACCCTCCCTTCCCTTGCACCAGCTTCTATACTCGCTCTTGTGACTTTTGAGACTAGATGGTGGTGAGTTGCTATCCTAGCATCCTCTTCCTTAAGCCTAAGAAGCGTCCTTCTGTATAATTCCTCAGCACCCCTTATGCTCCTTGTAAAGACGATTGTAACCCCCTCGTCTCTAGCATAACTAGCAATTATCTCGGAAACGTCTACTTCTGCGCTGGGAGGCTCCAAGCCAGCATAACGAGCAACCTCAATTACCTTGTAGAAATCAAGCTTGAACCTATCAAAATCTTCTAACGCTCTTTTTATGTCCTCTCCAACCTCTTCTGTTATTATTTCATCTCTTCTCTCCCTAAGAGACAACCAAA
>QMVZ01000014.1 GCA_003661365.1 Thermoproteota archaeon
GCAGGGCTCATGCCCAGCTTCTTGGCTATTTCTGTGTAAGTTATCCTTCCGTTCTCAACCAACATCTTCAGGACGTTTATCTCCTTTTCCCCTATCCCTCTCCGCCTCTGCATTTTATCACCAGACTTCCATGAGATGTGTTACTATTTGTTAAAAAGTTTTACACTTATTAGGTGTGTTGTTTTCAGATCCAAGGCTAGTATAGCGCGGATCTATGTTCTCAACCCAAGCCCAACAGCTCTTTCATCTTAAGAGCGTTTCTTACAGCATAAGCATTTGGATCGTTATTGAAGTACATGAAAACATCGTAGCCATCCTCGTGGATTTTTGAAACGATCTCTGCCCACTTTCTTAGCTCCTCATCTGAGTAACAGTAGTCGTACCACCTTTCTTTGCCGTGCATCCTTATGTAAGAGAAGTTGGTGGTAGTCCTAACAACGTCAGGGAGATTAGGAGAGCTAACTATACAAAAAGCGACTTCGTATTTCTCTAGGAGGTCATATACCTCCTCTCTCAGCCATGACTTATGTCTGAATTCTATAGTGAATCTGTATCCATCAGGAAGGGAATTTAGAAATTCTTCAAGAAGTTTAAGGTCAAAATGAAGACCTGGGGGCAACTGAAATAACAGCGGTCCAAGCAACTTTGTTTCTTTCAAAGGCTCTAGCCTTCTCAGGAATTTCTCTAAGTCTTCCTCGATATTTCTCAATCTCTTGAGATGAGTAACTCTTCTATTAACCTTTATGGAGTAAAGAAACCCTTTGGGTGCTTTATTAACCCAGCCCAAAACAAAGTTCCTAAAGGGAAGCCTGTAGAAGGTTGAGTTTATCTCAACTGTGTCGAAGTACTTGCTGTAATAGTTAAAGTAGTCCTTCCTCTTCGCGTCTTCCGGATAAAATATGCCAATCCAGTGATTATAGCTCCATCCACTACACCCTACCCTTATCAATAGGATCCCTTCTTTGTCAACATATTTCTAATGGAGAATAGGCATTGGTTGTGAAAAAGGTTAAGTCCAGCTTTGATACCAATAGCTGGAATAGGAAGGGAAGTAGAATGCGGACAGCGATCATCTTAGCCGGTGGCAAGGGAAACAGGTTCCAAAAAGCTCTTCAAAAGGATAAACTCCTTGTAGAAGTTGAAGGAGAAGCAGTTCTAAGAAAAATCGCAAGAGTCGTTGCAGATCTGGCTGAAGAGTTGATCTTGGCTGTTAACGAGGAGAGAAGGGGAAGGAGATATGGCGAGCTACTCAGCGATATTGCAAAATTTAAGGTCATAACTGACATTAAACCCGGGCTAAACACTCCTTTGATGGGTTTTGTCTCTGGAATCTTGGCTTCTAAAGGAGACTATCTGTTGGTCGTCCCAGGAGACGCAGCATACATTAGACAAGATGAGTTAAGATTATTGGTGCAAAAAGTTGAGCTTGAGGGCTTTGAGTGCAGCGTTCCTCTTTATGAAGGATACATTCAGACACTCTTTCAGGCGCTCTTAGCTGAAAAAGCAAAAAGGATTGCAAAGCTTTTACTTAGGTACAATTGGAGGAAACCAGATGGTTTCATAAGAGGATCCTCTAAAATAGCATGTCTCAGCCTATATCCCTCTTCTTCAGGAGTTTCTCCATTTAAGACCATTAACTCCTTGGAAGACGTAACAAGATCTAGGATTGCTAGTCTTCTCTTAAGAGAAGAGATACATTTACGCCTATTTGATAACATAAGACTCGCTGAAGCGCATTTTGGCTCAGAAAAGGAGGCCCTGCAAGCATATGAAAAGTTAATAAGGACAAAAAACTTCTTTTGGGCTGGATTAGTCTCCTCAACTTGGGAAAGACTTAAAGAATTTTCAGCAAGAGCGTTTTTAATGGAAAGAGACTTTCTAGAAAAAAGAGGTCTTAATTCCTTGGCTTTTCATGCTGAAAAGGATGCTAGGAGGATACTTGGCATAGGATGATGTAATTCTATTAGTTAAGGGTACCTACCCTTTTGACGGCTTTCCAGAGGAGAAAGTGAATTTCTTTTAGTTTGAAAGGGCCTATTCTCTCGATGGTTTATGAGGATAGGCATAGTCTCTAGAAATCCGAGATCTTGGTCTGCACAACAGCTAGACAAGGCCTTCAGGGATCTTGGATCCGAACCCATATTCTTCAGGTTTAGGGACTTCGTTGCTCTGATAGGTTTTGGTCCTAAGGTCATTGCAAGGGACTATGATGTCCTCGAGGATCTGAACGCTCTTCTCATAAGGCCCATTGGGAAAGGATCTCTAGAGGAGATAATATTTAGAATGGATATGCTTCACAAATTGGCTAGGGAAGGTTTCCCTGTCATAAATCACCCTTCAGCTATAGAAAAGTGTGTGGATAAGTATTATGCCTTAACTCTACTTGAAGAAAACGGTTTGCCCGTTCCAAAAACTGTGGTTACAGAGAATGTCAATAGAGCCCTGAGGCTTATGGAGAAATTGGGCTCAGAAGTGGTTTTAAAGCCCCTTTTTGGATCAAGAGGACATGGGATAACTAAGCTCATCGATGTTGATGCTTCGAGAACGATATTTATGGGATTGAGACTTGTTAAAAGCGTTATATACCTGCAAGAATTCATCCCTCACGGTACTAGGGACATTAGGATATTCGTTATAGGGGATAGGATCGTTTCGGCTATGTATAGAGAGTCTAACTCTTGGAAGACGAATGTTGCACAAGGGGCAAGGCCAAAGCCTCTTAAACCAACTAAAGAGATCGAAGAGTTGTCCATGAAGGCTGTAAAAGTCTTAGGATGTGAAATTGCTGGAATCGACATTATGGAAGGGCCTGGTGGATTTGTGATAAGCGAGGTTAACAGCCAACCAGGCTGGAAAGGGATTCAAATGGTAACAAAGGAGGATATAGCTAAGGAAATAGCCAAGTACGTGTTACAAAGAGCGAAGCGTTGAGCATTGAGGGAAGAGAGGTCCCCAAAACCTGAGGATAAATAATTTATTTTTTGTACTTTTGCATATCGCCTGGTCAGAATGAAGCTAGGTCCTGTTGAAATCGAAGATACATTCGCAGAAGCATTTCCTATGTATGTTTCCCGGATTTTGATAACGGCTTTGGACGAAGAATGGTGTCTAACTGCCGCTAGAACGGCTACAGGGTTTGCATCTTCCATAATAATGTCCCCAGCAGAAGCTGGAATCGAGAGGCTTGTTCCAAAGGAAAAGACTCCAGATGGACGTCCGGGTGTTTTAATACACATATATCAGAGATCTGCACCTGAACTTAAGTTTCAAGTCATTGCTAGGATTGGACAGTGCGTATTAACGTGTGCAACAACGGCTGTCTTCGATGGACTCCCCAAATCCAAGAGGAAAATCAGAATAGGCTCTGCTTTAGCGAAGTTTGGCGATGGTTTTGAAGTTGAGGCAGAATTAGATGGGAGGAAGGTTTGGCGCATCCCTGTGATGGAAGGCATCTTCGTTCTTGAAGACACAATAGGCTTCAAAAAAGGAGTTGCTGGTGGAAACCTGATAATACTGGCAGAGAGTTTTGATTCTGGATTAAAAGCAGCTAAAGCGGCAGTAGATGCTATGAAAAAAGTGGAAGGTGTAGTGCTTCCTTTTCCAGGAGGCATAGTTAGGTCTGGTTCTAAGGTAGGCTCTCTGAAGTATCCTAAGCTTGGAGCTACGACCAATCACTTATTCTGCCCCGCGATTAGAGACAAAGTCCCTGATACACTAGTTCCTCCAGACGTAGGATGCGTATATGAGATAGTAATCAACGGATTGAGCGTTAAAGCTGTTGAAAAGGCTATGGGAGCTGGTATATTAAGTGCTTCAAAGATTAAGGGCGTTAAGAAGATAACGGCTGCGAACTACGGAGGCAAACTTGGACCTTACAAGATGAACCTCTATGATGCGATAGAGAAAGCCAGAGAGATGGGTGATACATATTGAATCCCCTTAAGGTTGTGCTAGTTACCGGAAGGACTGTAGAACAGGGGATAGAGGGCGAAGCTGGCAAGCTTAGAGAGAAGTACGCTAAAAAAGTTGCAGTTGTTGAGCTTGATGCAAAGGATCTGAAATTGCTAGGGATAGACGAAGGAAGGCCTGTCTTAATTAAGACATTGCATGGAGAAGTAGTATTAAGAGCTATTGCTGCAAAAGGAAGGCACCCGGGAATAGTATTTGCTCCCATGAGCCCTTGGATAAATATAGTCATAGGTTCCGAGACCGACGGATCTGGCATGCCTACTTTTAAGGGAATAGAGGCAGAAGTGTATCCTACAGATGAGAGGGTTTTATCCATTGAAGAGCTGCTGAAGAAATATTATGGTCAAGAGATAAGCTCTTCTGAGCTTACTAGTCAAGAGCTGGCTCCTAAAAATGGAAGCGGAGGGGAACAACTGTTTAAAGACGTAGTCTGTCCTTTTTGCGGATGCCTGTGCGATGATGTTGAGGTTTTAGTAAGAAACGGAGCTATTGTAGAGGTAAGGAAAGCTTGTGCCATAGGATCAGCGAAGTTCCTGGGTCATAGGAAGGAAAGAGCTTTACATCCATTGGTAAGAAAGGGCGGAACTTTTGTAAAGGTCAGTCTAAATGAAGCCATTGAGGAGGCTGCTAAAATCCTTGCCAACTCAAAATATTCCCTGCTTTACGGCTGGAGTTCTACCTCAATCCAGGCAAATGCTCTTGGCATAGAGCTTGCTGAGATCCTCGGAGGAGTGATAGATAATACAACTTCTGTTTGCCATGGTCCAACGGTTCTGGGCGTGCAGGGAGTAGGTACCGTCAGAGCAACTTTGGGACAGATAAGGAATAGGGCAGATCTCATAGTATATTGGGGAAGCAACCCCCTTAACGCTCATCTTAGGCATCTAATGAGATACAGTGCTCTTGCTAAGGGAGTTTTCGTCCCAGGAAGGAAGCAGAGGAAGGTTGTGGTGATAGACGTAAGGGAAACGCCGATGGCAAAGATGGCAGATCTCTTCATCAAAGTAAAGCCAGGCCAAGACTATGAGCTCATTTCTGCCTTAAGGATGGCAGTAAAAGAGCTTGATATCGAGGCAGAGGAGGTTGCAGGCGTTCCTGTAGAGAAGATCTACCAACTTGCCGAGATTATGAGAACTGCCAAATTTGGAGCTGTCTTCTTTGGTGTTGGAGTTACAATGAGTCCAGGAAAGGATGAGACCTTAGAGAACATCATAAGGCTTGTCCAAGACCTTAATGAATGGACTAAATTCGTTCTTTGTCCAATGAGAGGCCACTTTAATGTTACTGGAGCTTGCAACGTTAGCCTGTGGATGACAGGATATGCATTCGGCATCGATTATATGAGAAAGTTCCCAAGGCACGACGCTGCCATTTGGACGGTTACTGAGCTTTTGTCAAACGAAGATGTCGATGCAGCTCTTATCGTTGCTTCCGACCCTCTAGCACATTTGCCTAAAAGGGCTGCCGAGAACTTAACTAAGATCCCTCTGATAGTAGTAGATCCGAGGTTTAATGTCACTGCTGCGGCTGCTCGGGTATTCATACCATCTTCGTTCGTTGGTATAGAGAAGGAGGGCACTGCTTACAGAATGGATGGTGTTTCTCTTAGGCTGAAGAAAGTGGTGGATCCTCCGGAAGGAGTAATTAGCGACGAAGAGATCCTCTCTTTGCTTATAGATAGGGTGAAGAAGTTGAGAGGTGTCTGATATGGAGATCATAATCAAAGGCGGTTATGTTTTCGATCCAATTAACGGTGTAAAAGGGGAGAAGCTGGACATAGGAGTAAAGGACGGGAAGATAGTTGATCCAAGCAAGCTTGATGAAAGAAATGCTAAGGTGATCGATGCTAGGGGCAAGACGGTGATGCCAGGAGGTGTAGACATCCATTCCCACATTGCTGGACCAAAGGTTAATGTCGGAAGGCTATTGAGACCTGAGGATCATTATATTAGCTTTATTAAGGCCATTACAGGCGTAAAAAGGTCTGGCACCGGAAAAACTACTCCTACAGTTGCCTCAATTGGCTACAGGTATGCGAGAATGGGGTGGACTACCGTTATCGAGCCTGCAACACCACCGCTAAAGACTAGGCATACTCACGAGGAACTAAACGACATCCCAATCTTGGATAAGGCCTGCTTTCCTTTGGTAGATTCGAACTGGTTCATATTGGATTACATAAGCAAAGGAGAAATCGAGAAATGTGCTGCCTTCGTGGCATGGTTGCTGGATGCCATAAAGGGATATGCCCTTAAACTTGTGGATCCAGGAGTAGCTGAACTATGGAGCCAAGGAAAGGGATACGGTCTAGATCTTGATGATGAGATCCCAAGCTTTGGCATTACCCCAAGAGAAATAATCACCGGGCTGTGTAAGGTTAATCGGATGTTAAAACTACCACATTCAATTCATGTGCATTGCAATAGGCTTGGTATACCTGGCAACTACTCAACCACATTAGAAACCATGAGAGCTTTAGAAGGAATGGGTGATGGCATTACAATACACATTACTCATGCCCAGTTCAACTCTTACAAAGGAGACAACTGGCCTGCATTAAGAAGTGGGGCCCCTGAGATAGCTGACTACGTAAATGCTCATGAACATGTTAGCATCGACATGGGCCAGGTGATATTTGGAGGTGCCACAACTATGACGGCCGATGCTCCCTTTGAGTTCGCTCTCTTCCATATGACCCCCATAAGGAAATGGGCTGGATCAGAGGTTGAAGTTGAGTCCGCTTCTGGCATAGTTCCCTTTAAGTACAAGAAGAAATCGATTGTAAATGCAGTTCAGTGGTGTATAGGCTTAGAACTGGCCTTGTTAATAAAAGATCCATGGAGAGTCATTCCAACCACAGACCATCCAAATGGAGGACCCTTTACGAGATATCCAAGGCTCATTTCGTGGCTTATGAGCAAGAAGGCGAGGGAGGAGGTTTTGGAGAAGATAAATAAGACAGCAAGGAGGAGATCAGTTCTTCCAGACATAGATAGAGAGTACTCTCTATACGAGATTGCCATCTCAACTAGGGCAGCGCCTGCAAAACTTCTTGGTCTAGAAGACAGGAAAGGTCAACTTGGCGAAGGAGCGGACGCTGATATAGCCATATATGATTTGGATCCAACGAAGGACTTGAACGATCCAGACAGAATAGTAAAGGCATTCAAATACGCTTATTGTACGATAAAGAATGGAGAAACTGTTGTTATGAATGGAAAAATTGCTAAGACAAGCTATGGAAGGACATTCTACGTCAAAAGCAGCGTATTGGACGAAGAGCTAATGAAAGGGGTAGTGAGTGAGGTAAAGCAGAAGTTCAAGGAGTGGTACACAGTTCAATTCTCCAATTACATCATAGATGAGAGCGAGATAAGGCATCCTGAGCCTCTTGTTATGGGAGGTTGATCATGATGACAGTTACTCTCATTCCAAAGGAACCCTTTAAGGTTTTGATTGATGCTAAGTGCATAACTCCAGACGAATTTGCTGGAAAGAGTTTGGAGGAGATAAATTCTCTTGAGGTATATGAAGGAAGCTTGGTAAGGAAGCTCGGCGATCTATTCGTGATCAAAGGAGATCCAGAGGATAATGTAGATGAAACCCGGATAGTAATAGAAGGGGATGTATGGAAAGTATGCAGGATAGGAGAAAAGATGAGCGGAGGTTCCATACTCATTAAAGGATCTGCTGGCCACTATTTAGGGAGATGGATGCAGGGAGGCAGAATTGAAGTCAGAGGAAATGTGAGATCTTGGCTTGGAGCTGAGATGCAAGACGGAACCATAGAGGTTTTCGGAAACGCTGGCTCATTCGTTGGAGGAAGGCTAAGGGGAAAGGTTGGAAAGAAAGGAATGAAGAAAGGGTACATAATAATTCACGGATCTGCTGGAGCCCGCGTCGGCCATGGCATGGTAAAAGGAACCATTATAATAGATGGTAACTCTGGGCCCTTCCCTGGCTCTGAGATGATGGGAGGGAAAATTCTCATACGAGGAGACTGCGAAGGTAAAGCAGGAGCGAACATGATAGGAGGATCCGTAATCATCTGCGGAAGATTGCCAAGCGTACTGCCCGGCTTTTACATAGATGACATTGCTCCCAAAGCTAAAGTTAAGAAGGAAAAGATTGAGGGACCTTTTTACGTCTTTGTAGGAGATGCTCTTGCTTCTAGAATCTGCGGAGGGAGGCTTTACATTCACAAAGCCTCTAACCCACATTTGAAGGTTTATGAGGAGTTGTTGGAGGAGGTGTAGATGTCTGGAATAAGCGTTAATCGGCAGGCCATGAGAATAGTAGATAAGTTGTTAAGTGACCCCGAGTACTACAGAATATCTGTTGACCACCTGCCCTCAGGAGCGACTGTAATTGACACAGGTCTTAATGTCGAGGGAGGGTTGATAACAGGTCTAAAGTTAACTGAAATAGCTATGGGAGGATTGGGCAAAGCCAAGCTTTCACAAAAGGACTACGGAGGTCTTACACTTCCAACAATTTTTGTCAGTACGGATTACCCTGCAATCTCCTTGCTTGGTTCCCAGCTTGCAGGGTGGGGTGTTAAGACGGAGAGCTTCTTCTGTATGGCATCAGGTCCAGCTAGAGCACTAGCCCTTAAACCAAAGAAGGTTTTCGAGAAGATAGGGTACAGGGATGGCAGCGATGTAGCAGTCTTGATCTTAGAGACTAACAAAATTCCTGGAGATGATGTGGCCAAATATGTTGCTGAGAAGTGTGGTGTTAAGTCAGAAGATGTCTTCCTTGTGTTAACAACTACCAACTCAACAGCAGGCTCGGTACAGGTGTCTGGAAGGATCGCTGAAGTAGGCATGTATAGACTTGACTATTTGGGATTTGATCCAAAGAAAGTCGTCTTTGGGACGGGATCTGCACCTATAATGCCCATCCATCCAGATGAGAGAGTTACTCTGGCTAGAGAGGAGGATGCACTGATATATGGAGGATCAACAGCATATATGGTTGACTTTGAAGAGGATTCTAAGCTGAAGGAACTTGTGGATAAGGCTCCAGCCTCTACTTCAGCCTACTATGGAAGGACCTCCTATGAGACGTTAAAGGAAGTTAACTTTGACTGGTCTAAGCTTGATCCTGCCTTCTTTGCACCTGGCTCAATATGTGTCTTCAACAGAAAGACTGGAAGTTCATTTGCTTCAGGTAAAACTGACTATGATATGCTTAAGAAGTCGTTAATGATGTGAGATCATAAGAGTGTAATCACATGGCTCAAAGTTCAAGAAGGACGAAATCTTGCTTCAGAGACAGAGACTACTTTATGGATAAGGAGGGAATGTTCTTTTGCGTCATTGGGAACACTCATCCTCCCGATAGAGTTATCTCGTATCTGAAGTACGTACCAGAGAGGATAAGTGAGAAAACTAAGTGGAAAAAGGGAAAGACAGGATATAACAGGATACTGCCCTATTACAGCACTGTAGGCGTGCTCTCAACTCAGGAATACTTGAGCGAGAAGAAGCCAGAATATCTCTACAAAGATCCGTTCATGAATATCTTAATCACAGCCGTGCCCGTTGAAGACATAGAGGTTCATTTCCTACCTGAAGAAAGAGTAAAACAGATGTTCTCACAAGAGAATCTAGATCCATTAGAGGAAGAGGCAGTTGATCTCATCTCAATTCTTTCAAAGGAATGCAAAGTTCCTATAAATGGCTTCGGACTCACAGGCTCGCTACTTATAGGAATCCACAACCCAAGTTTTTCTGACATAGATCTCATAGTGTATGGCAAGGAGAATTCCATGAAGCTCTTTGATCAGCTTCCGCAACTGTACGAGAGTTATGAAGAACTTGAGCCATTGAGTAGAGAACTCTTTAAGCGGCGTGTTAAGGACGTAGCGAGGATATATTTCTTGGAACCAAAGATAGCAGCGAGGTTGTGCAGAAAAAAGAAGAATAGAGGGCTTTTTAGAAGAAGACAATTTTCTATCCATCCTGTTAAGACAGAAGCAGAGGTTAAGGAGAGATATGGCCTAAAGAAATATGAATCACTTGGAATGATCACAATCACCGGTATCGTGGACAACTGCGAGGACTCCATCTTTATGCCCTCGGAGTATTCAATAAGAGAGGCTAAAACAATTGACGGGAAGCTTAAGCCAGAGATAAAGGAAGTTGTTAGCTATGAAGGACTCTATTCTGGAATAGCCGAGGAGGGAGATGAAATAGTAGCTAGAGGGAAGCTAGAATCTGTAAAGAATGTTGAGGATGGTTCAACTTTCTTTAGGGTGCTTGTTGGATCTTTTGAAGCGAAAGGCAGGGACTTTATCCTACCAAAGAGCTGGCTACGAGGCTAACTTTATCATGAAATGAGCACGTCTTCCTCCAACTAAAACCCTCAGATACTCGCTCTCTTTCGTTATTACCTTCTCCAATTTGCCTTTAGCTCTGATTATATCTCCTTCTCTGGCGATATCACTGAATCTAGATCTAAAGGAGCATATTTCTCTTATATCTCCTGGAGATTTCCCACTAACAACTTTAACGTTGCTCAAAACATATCGACAAGGAGTAAAGATGGCTTCTCTTGCGTCCACTACTTTCCCCTCTATTTCTACCTCTCCTATCTTTTTGAAAAGAGTTTCCCCGTATTTTTCTTTAATTTCCTCTGGATCCTTGAGAAACCTTATGGAATAGGGAGTTCCCTCGAATTTTCCTTCCATTACTCTTCCTTCCATCGATCTTAAGAAGGCATCGAGGTCAAATAGGGTGTCTTTTATCTTTTCCCGATATAACCCCTTAAGCTCTCTCTTAGTTAGGCCTCTGATTTCCTTTGAATGTTTATGCAGCTCTCTGAGAACATCATATACTTTGTAGCAGTTTTTGGAGCCATAAACTATAGGATCGATATCAGAGTTGATTGTATGAAGATCAACTAAAATGGATCCAGATATCCCAAAACAAGATGTTGGAACATTAGAAAGTGAAGAGATTTGCTCTATGAATTTCTTTACTTTTGATTCCAGCGGGTCTACATCTTCTGAATGAAGGATTTCCTGAGCTTTCTTTTTTGGGTCATAATGCCTTAGTACCTCGCTCTTAGGAACTTCACATATTAAGTCGTCAAATATTGGATCTCTTACTAAATACCACGGATAATTCTCCCTCAGAAATTTTATCTTCTCGTCTAATGAGTGAAGCTTTCTATATCTCAGAGAGTCCTTCTCTCTATTACCTTTTGGGTCAGGAACATATCTTACAAAGGCTATAACTGAATCCTTTGGATGGAGCTGTCCTTTGACATTAAAAATTACTCTATCTAAGTTCTCTAAGAAATCACCTTCCATCCAGCGTTCTTTCTTAAGTATCATCTTGTAGAGGATGAAATATGCGGCATAAAAGGTCTACGGTCAACTTTAATCCTAAGGGCATCATCATTATATCAAGAAGTTATACGTCTCTAGGGAATATGAAAATCGCTGTGGTTGGAAAGGGTGGTGTTGGGAAGACTACAATTGCTGGGACTCTAGCTAGATTTCTTGCTAGGGATGGCTATAATGTGCTGGCCGTAGATGCCGATCCAAATCTGAACCTCCATATGTCACTAGGAATAGAAGAATCGATCGCTTCCAGAATAGTTCCAATATCCGAAAATGCTGAATTAATTCGTGCTAGAACAGGATCCTCTTTTGGCGCTATACTAAGGATGAATCCAAAAGTTGATGACATCGTAGATAGGTTTGGAATTGTTGGTCCAGATGAGGTCAAGCTGATCGTCATGGGAACTGTTAGGGCGGGAAATTCAGGGTGTATGTGCCCTGAAAATGCCTTTCTACGTGCTTTGATGTCCCATCTTGTCATGGGAACAAAGGATGTTGTAATTATGGATATGGTCGCGGGTCTAGAGCATCTCGGAAGAGGAACTGCCAGAGGAGTAAATTGTATGTTATGCGTGGTGGAACCTGGAGCTAAGTCGATAATAACAGCTAAGAGAATACTAAAACTATCCAAGGATATAGGAATAAAGAACTTTCTGGCTGTAGGAAACAAAGTGAGAGGGGAAGAGCAAATTAAGCTTATTTATAAAAGAATGGAGGAGTTAGGGATCCCTGTGATAGGTAACGTTCCGTATGACGATGCTTTAATAAGAGCCGAAATCGCAGGAAAAGCTCCCTTAGATCTCGATCCTGAGTGTAAGGCCGTCAAAGCAATTAGAGAATTGAAGAACAAGCTTGTAGAAAAATATTTTCTTAAATGAGAAAGTTATACACATTGCTTGAGTATAATTTTGGAATTTAGTGCACATTATGGAGACGCATCTATCCCAAATATTCGTTAAAATATTATCCTAAGTGGTTAAAATCGCTAGTCCTGTTAGTAAAGGCTTATTTTAATCTAAATAAATTTTAGGATCCTTTCCAGAAGGAATATAACGGCGTCATTTTTATTTTGTTTAAAGAAAGGGTTTTGCATTGGTAAAATTCAAAGAGAGGCCCTAATAGAGCTCATCTTGCTTTAGTTTACAAATTTTCCAATTGAAATCCGCTTTTTTTATACAACTAAAGGGGAAAATCCCGGCTATGAGCAGGCTAAAAGCTAACAAAACATTTTTTCTCTCTCTAAAGGCTTCTGAATCATAGGAGGGGTAATTTTTTATTTAAGGGATGCAGTAGGAGAACGGTGTTCTATAGTGCCTAGAAAGAGCTTGACATTCAAAATTGGTGAACTGAAAACAGATATAGCTACGCTTAAAAACCTAGAAATATCCCTCGGAAGGGTAGAAGAGGAATGGGAAGAGCCTTTAGGACCAACTCCAATGCCATCCATAACTTCTCTCAGGAGATGGGACTACAAGCTTTTACAAAGGTATAAACCATTTTACCTTCCCTTTTGCGACTTATGCTGTCTATGTACTTTTGGAAAATGTGATCTCACTAAGGGAAAGAAGGGAGCATGCGGAATAAAGATGGATGCTCAGCAGTCTAGGATAGTTCTTCTTGCATGCTGTATAGGAGCAGCCACCCATACCGGCCATGCAAGGGAGATCGTTGAATTTCTAGTTGAGAGATTTGGAAGGGATTTGCCCTTAGACCTTGGAGATCAAGTAGATCTAGAGGCTCCAAATATAAGATTGGTAACAGGCATAAAACCTAGAACGGTAGGAGATCTTGAAGATGTCTTGGATTATGTTGAGGAGCAAATAGCCCATCTCCTTGCCTCTACTCACACCGGACAGGAGGGAGATCCTATAGATTTTGAATCAAAAGTTTTTCATGCTGGAATGTTGGACCATGTAGCCATGGAAGTAGCAGATATAGCCCAAATTGCTGCTTTTAACTTCCCAAAGGGAGATCCAAACGCTCGTCTCGCTCAGCTGGGACTAGGAATTGTTGATATAAACAAACCCGTAATACTCGTCATTGGTCACAACGTCATTCCATCAATTTACATAGTCGATTACCTCAATGAGACAGGCCTCAAAGATGAAGTTGAGGTCTGCGGACTCTGTTGCACTGCCCATGACATAACAAGATATAATGATAGGGCAAAGATAATAGGTCCAATATCTTGGGAGCTTCGCTTCATAAGGACGGGTGTTCCAGATGTCATAGTAGTTGATGAGCAATGCATTAGAACCGATGTTCTAGATGAGGCGGCTAAGATACACGCCCCCTTAATTGCAGCAAGTGAGAAAGCATGTAGAGGACTTCCAGATAGAACTTATGATCCGGTGGAAGAGATAGTTGAGGACTTAGTCTCAGGAAGGCAGAAAGGAGCGCTAATACTTGATATGGATAAAGTTGGAGAGGTAGCAACAAAGGTGGCAATCAGGCTTGCTCCAGAAAGGAAGAAGTTTAAGGCTCTTCCAAGTACAGAAGAAGTGATTGAAGAGGCTAAGAGATGCCTCCAGTGCGGCTTTTGCCAGAAGGCATGTCCGAATTCTCTTCCAATACCAGAAGCTATGGCTATGGCTAAGGAAGGAGATCTCTCAAAATTGGCTGAGCTGTACGATTATTGCATAGCATGTGGAAGATGCGAGTCTGCATGCCCATCTAAGCTTAACATAATTACCATGATGGTTAAATCCTCCGAAAAGAAGGTAAAAAATGAGATCTTTAAGGTGAGGGTTGGAAGAGGTCCTATTCTAGACACTGAGATAAGGGATGTCGGTAGATCAATAGTTTTAGGGGAGATACCCGGCATTATAGCTTTCGTTGGATGTGCCAACTATGCTGATGGAGGAACTGAATTAGTGGAGATGGCAGAAGAATTCCTAAAGAGGAAATACATAGTAGTTGCCTCAGGCTGTGCTGCCATGACCATAGGGATGTACAAGAATGATGAGGGCAAGACGCTTTATGAGCTCTATCCAGGGAATTTCGATGCAGGATGTCTTGTTAATGTTGGATCATGTGTTTCAAACCCCCATATATCTGGAGCAGCAATAAAAATAGCTAATATCTTTGCTAAAAGGCCACTTAGAGCTAATTATATGGAAATAGCGGATTATGTACTCAACAGAGTTGGAGCGGTTGGGATCGCTTGGGGAGCTATGTCTCAAAAAGCAGCTTCAATAGCGTCTGGTTTCTGGAGGCTAGGAGTTCCTGTTATCGTTGGACCCCATGGAGCCAAGTATAGAAGGATGCTTCTAGGCAGAAAGGAAAAGAGGGAGAACTGGTATGTTTATGATGCAAGGACCGGAAAAAAGGTCTATGTCGGACCAGTTCCTGAGCATCTGTTCTATGCAGCTGAGACCAAGGAGGAAGCAATGATAATGGCTGCAAAACTCTGTATGAGAGCAAACGACACTACTAAGGGAAGAGCAATTAAGTTAACGCATTATATTGATTTATACAAGAGATTCTACGGCAAAATGCCAGATGACATTCATCTATTCGTAAGGAGGCTTGCTGACATTCCTATAACTATGAAGGATGAGATTCTTGCTGAATTGGAGAAGAAAGGGTGGAAAGAAACTGAGATTCCTGATCCTACTTTAATAGAAGAGCTTGTAAGGGTGAAGGAAGAATGATGAAGTTCGAACCTTATCAGACCGCTGAAATCCCTGGACCTCTTAAAGCTATCCCTGTTGAAAGACCTCAAACAGTTGCTGGCATTATAAGGAATGCTAAGAGGCCCATAGTAATTATGGGATCGAAGACGTTCGACGTAGTTCCAGAAAAGACATTAAGAGACATTATTCAAATATCCAAGCAGGTAGGAGCTGAGATTGTTGTAACGGGAGGAATTAACAAGAAGTTCGAGGAGATAGGGATAAAGGAGTTTAAATCAATGCCAGCAATGGAGTTAGCTGATAGGCTCAGAGATCCTGAATGGAAGG
Source organism: Thermoproteota archaeon (assembly GCA_003661365.1). GTDB lineage: Archaea > Korarchaeota > Korarchaeia > Korarchaeales > Korarchaeaceae > QMVU01. The sequence goes on from QMVZ01000014.1 coordinate 15,283, forward strand.
GGTTTGATGGTAAAGGGAACTATGATCTAGCGATCTTTGTAGGCTTTCGTTACTATTACGGTTGGCTAATACTTTCAGGACTAAAGCATTTCTCTCCAGAAGGCTTCAAGACCTTGAGCATCGAGCCTTACTACCAACCTCATGCAACTTTCTCCCTTTACAACATGAAGATCGATGCATGGTCTAATTACATCTCCTTAATTAAGGAGTCCTTGAAGGAGAAGAGGTGAAACTCCATGTCGATGTTTGAGGATATACCCGTTGATGTTGGGGTAATATACGAAGGTGAAAGGATTAGAAAAGCTCAAATGTACGTTGAGCTAGGAGGCCCTAAAGTAGATTACAAGTTCGAGTTAGTTAGAGCAAGGAGCATGGATGAAATTGAAGATGGCAAAATAACCATAATAGGCCCAGATCTTAACGAGTTAGAAGAAGGTGGAAGATATCCATTCGGAATATACATAGAAGTTGCTGGGAAGCAGATAGAAGAGGAATTGGAAGGAGTTATAGAGCGCAGAATCCACGAGTATACTAACTACATAGAAGGAGTCATGCACCTGAACCAGAGATATGACATATGGATAAGGGTTAGCAAGAACTCATATAAGAAGGGTCTCACATCCTTCAAGATTATTGGAAAGGTTTTGGAAAGGCTGTTCAAGAGCGAGCTACCCATAATTGAGAAAATGCAAATAACCTTCATAACAGATCCGAAGGAGGTTGAGAAAAGGTATAAGGAGGCCCTAGAGGTCTACGAAGCAAGAGATGCGAGAGCAAGAGGGCTTAAGGATGAGGAAGTTGACATGTTTTATGGCTGCTCACTCTGCCAGTCCTTCGCTCCAACCCATGTTTGTATAATAACTCCACAGAGGTACTCAAATTGTGGAGCAATAAGTTGGTTTGATGCAAGGGCAGCAGCAAGAGTTGATCCAAAAGGACCTCTTTTCCCGGTGGAGAAAGGAGAATGTCTGGATCCTATTAAGGGGGAGTATACCGGAGCTAATGAAGCTGTAAAGAAGAAATCCCTTGGGGCGATTAAGAGAGTTTGGCTTTATACCGCTTTCGGATATCCACACACATCGTGCGGGTGCTTTGAGGCTGCAGCATTCTACATACCTGAAGTAGACGGTTTCGGGATCGTTCATAGAGGATTTAGAGGAGAAACTGTGAATGGATTGAAGTTTACGACGATAGCTGACTCAACAGCTGGAGGCAGGCAGGTTGATGGCTTTCATGGAATTTCCATAGAATATATGCGCTCTCCAAAGTTTTTGCAAGCAGATGGGGGTTGGGAAAGGGTTGTGTGGGTTCCATCCGAAGTTCTAGAGAGAGTAAAGGATTTCGTTCCACCCCACTTAATTGGAAAAATTGCTACAGAGAAGGATGTTACAAATATAGAAGAGTTAAAAGAGTTCCTTAAGGAGAGAAATCATCCGGTAGTTGAAAGATGGAAGAAGATGGAAGAAATTGCAGTTGGAGCTGCTGAAGGAGCTCCAGAAGTTGGAGAACTCATAGAAATGCCAGTTGGAGCTGGAGGATTTCGAATAAGGTTGGAAAATGTGAGGATAGTGGCTAAGAAAGCAATAGTAAGGAAGGTGTCAAGACATGGGAAAGGAGAAAAATCGTAAGATCGACGATTTGTTAGCAGATCTGATAGGTAAGGAATTGGCAAAAGCTCTAAGTCAGCTTGGAGAAGTTGAAATAGAGCTTCAAGATGTCCAGATAATGGCTGAAAAACTAGTTTTATCAATTCAACCCAGTGCTCTTATTGGAAAAGAGGCCGTACCTGTGCTTGAAAAACCAAAAGAGCTTATAAAGAGTAAATTTGAACCACCAAAGGAGGAGTGGGTAGGAAAAGTTGTAGAGGTTAAGATAGGAGCTACTTCAAGCGAGGGTGGGACAAGGGACAGAACCATAGTTATAGGAGGCGAATCGGCGCCAGCTTTTCATCTCTTTATGGAAACACCACCCCATCCTCCAATCGTAGCTATGGATGTATTTGACATGGAGATAAGCCTTCCAAAGGCAATAAAGAAATACTACGGGGATGTGATGAGTGATCCAGCCGAGTGGGCTAGGCTTAACGTTGAGAAGTACAAGGCAGATATGATTAACTTCCATTTGGTCAGCACTGACCCCTTGTTAAAGGATACGTCCCCAGAACAGGCTGCCAAAAAGGTAGAAGAGGTTCTTCAGGCTGTTAAGGTACCAATATGCGTTGGAGGTTCGGGAGACCCAGCAAAGGACCAGAAAGTCTTCGAAAAAGTGGCAGAAGTTGCACAAGGGGAGAGAATACTCATAAACGATGTAACATTGGATATGGATGTCCCTAAAATGGGAGAACTTACCAAGAAATACGGTCATGCAATCATAGCCTTTACATCGATGGATCTTAACCAAGCAAGAGAGCTAAATAGGAAGCTCTATGATTATCTAGGCAAGGAGAACATAGTAATGGATACAACCACGGCTGCCGTAGGTTATGGTATAGATTATGCCTTTACAATAATGGAGAGGGCTCGCCTAGCTGCTCTTATGGGAGATGAAGAGCTTCAACATCCTATGGCTGCAGCTGCTTCAAACGCTTGGGCAGCCAGGGAAGCTTGGATGAGACTTCCTCCAGAATGGGGACCAAAATCTTTGAGAGGACCAATATGGGAAGCATTTACAGCTCTTACTTTGCTTTTTGCTGGCGTAGACTATTTCATGATGATACATCCTATTGCTGTTGAACTAACAAGAAACTTGATAAATGGCCTTGTTCGTGAGCGAAAAGAGCTACCTGAAGATCTTTATGAATGGATAGAAAGGGAGGCTTGAAAGATGGCGACAACAATCAGTCCAACAGATGTTTACAAGTACCTACCTAGAACCAATTGTGGGGAATGTGGAGAGAGCACCTGCATGGCCTTCGCAGTGAAGTTAGTGAACAGAGAAGCTTTCCTCGATCAATGTCCTCCTTTACTCACAGACGAATACATAGAGAACTACAAGAAACTTTGGGAAATGCTTAAGCCTCCTATCAAGGAGGTTAAGATAGGACCTGAGGACAGAGCGGTTAAGATAGGTGGAGAATATGTCATGTTCAGGCATGAACTAACCTACGTTAACCCGCCTCCCATAGCAATTGACGTTACTGACACAATGGATGAGGCCCTTTTAGTTGATAGGTTAAAGAAGATTGAGGAACTTATCTATTACTATATAGGAAGGAATATACACCTCGATCTCATAGCAGTAAGGTCCGTTAGCAGGGATCCAGAGACCTTCAGGAAGGTAGTTAGGAAAGTCAAAGAAAACACCAGTTTTCCTTTGATCCTTTGCTCCCTCGATCCAAAAGTAATGGAGGCTGGGCTTGAAGAACTTGAAGGCGAGAGACCCTTAATCTATGCTGCTACCAAAGATAACTGGGCTGATATGGGAAACCTAGCCCTTAAGTACGGATGTCCTCTTGCTGTCTATGCACCAGGAGATCTCGACCTTCTAGTTTCACTGGCAACAACTCTTAGGAAGTTCGGTATTGAGGATCTTGCCCTAGATCCCGGGTCCTTCCCGGGAGATCTTTTGCACAAGACTGTTACTAACTTCACGATGTTAAGGTGGAAGGGTATCAAAGAAGAGGATGAAATATTGGGCTATCCGCTCATAGGCTCAGCCATATCCGGTTGGTTCTACGTGGAAGGAGATGAAGAAACGAAGACATGGTGGGAGGCGATAACAGCAGCTGCACTCGTCATGAGGTATGCTGACCTAATAATGATGCACAGTCTTGCGGGATGGAATATCCTTCCGCTGCTAATACTAAGGGAGAACATTTACACAGACCCAAGGAAACCTGTCTCCGTGGAACCGGGGCTTAGAACCATAGGGCAACCCGACGAAAATTCCCCTGTAATGGTTACCACAAACTTTGCCCTAACATATTACACCGTCTTATCCGACATAGAA
>QMVZ01000015.1 GCA_003661365.1 Thermoproteota archaeon
ATATCTTGCCTTCGTGATGCAGGCTGCAGACGATTTCGCACATTCGGCAGCCACTGCAGTTGTAGAAGTCTCTAGCAATCCAAATAGGGGCTTTCTCGCTCGATTCCATAAGAGGTTTGGTGATTTGGTAACTTTTAAGCTTAGATACTTTCACCCAATGAACTGCTATTTTCTCGAGTAGAAAAGAAGATAAAATTCATCCACCCGCAACTGGCGGGAGAAAAGAAATCTCATCTCCCTCTTTCAGCTTCACATTTGGGTGTTGAGATCTACCATTTAGCGGGACTATTAGGTAGTCTGGATGGCTGCCTCTCTCTAAGTCTATTGGTCCGAATCCGTACTTCCTTGAGATCTCGAACACAGCCTCTGAGAAAGTAGTTCCATCCTTCACTTCGATCACTAACTCGCTTCCAATCTTCCTCGCCAAGAAGCCTACGAATCTCACTTTAACCCTCAAATCCGGATCAATTCGGGTAGAAATTGAACTTATAAAAATAGCTATGGCTGAGCCATTTGAAAGAGCGTCGTGACAAGACCTCTATCAAGGAAAGCCCACAAATAAGATGTTCACGGCTTCTCAGTTAATCTTAATATTTCTCTTCGTAACACAGCCCAATGCCTCGCTTTGAATGCACAAAATGCGGCAAGGAATTTCCATTTGATTCCGCCCTAACAAGGTGTACTAGTTGCGGAGAACCCCTTGAAGTTAAGTATGAGTTTGCAAGCCCTGAAATTCACAAAAGCGAGTTTCTGCTTGAAAAGTATCGAGATTTTCTCCCATTTTCCAGGCCGAACAAGGCATTGAGCTTGGGAGAGGGTTTTACCCCTCTTCTAAGACTGAAAAAATTAGGAGAGATGCTTGGTCTCCACAATTTGTATGCGAAGAACGAGACAATGAACCCCACATGGTCCTTTAAGGACAGAGGGACGATCTGCGGGATCCAATACGCCCTGGATAGTGGGTATTCAGAGGTCGGTACGGTATCGACTGGAAACATGGGTGCTTCAGTTGCGGCGTATGGGTCCAGGGCTGGTATGAGGACTCACATCTTGGTTAGCTCCTCCATAGAATTAGAGAAAGTGATACCAATCTCTGTTTATGGTGCTCACGTTGTAAAGGTGGAAGGAGACTATGGAAAGCTCTATTACGAAAGTTTAAGGGTGGGAGAAGAACTTGGCATCTGTTTCATAAACTCAGACCACCCTTTGAGGATAGAGGGGTCTAAAACCATCGCTTTTGAGATTTGCGAACAGATGTCATTTGAGCCTCCGGATTGGGTGATAGTGCCGACAAGTTCTGGCGGAAACTTCAGGGGCATAGTCAAGGGATTTATCGAGTTCAGGGACCTTGGATTAATAGACAGGTTGCCAAGATTCATTGTAGTGCAAGCTGCTGGCTGCTGTCCTATAGCTCAAGCATTTAGAGAGGGAAAAGAAGAGATCAGACATTTCGGCAGGCCGAAAACCATTGCTCACGGGATAAGCAACCCCTACCCGCCTAGCGGTAACGAGGTATTGAGGATTTTGAGGAGATTGCATGGAATAGCGCTTACGGTTAATGATGAAGAGATAATCAAAGCACAGCTCCTCCTTGCAAGGGAGGTGATCTTCGCTCAACCAGCTGGCGCAGTACCGATAGCGGCTTTAGATGAACTCGTCTCAAAGGGCATAATAGATAGAAATGACACCGTTGTTTGTGTGATAACAGGAGCGGGTCTGAAATACCTTCATTCGGTAAGACAAGTCTCTCATGAAATCACAACCATACCCTTTGAGCAACTGAGTTCAGCTCTTTCAAATGCTAGACCTTCTGGATCTTAATTGGATGAACCAGCGCTTTCTAGAACCCTAGGAACTTTACCCAAGAACTCAGCAGCTGTGAGAAGCTTCTTTTTAGATCTCTCAGCGGTTTCCCAGACTTCTCTTGTCCTCTCTCTAAACCTGGCTTCTCTGACAAGATGGTGGTCGTAAATTATGAGTTCGGTGTCTGTTTCCTCTATTATTCTCACGGCGTTTTCTATGGCTCTATTTAGATTGATCCTATTTAGCAGGTAGCCGAACATATAGGTCATTGGACCATCCAAGATAAGTACATCGGGGTTTTCTTTAATTATCCACTCTGCATAATCCTCTATTATTGGACCGTTCATATCGCTCGAGTGTAGAAGCTTTTCTCCTTTATACTCTATTACAGTGGCGAAAACCCATCCTAAGCTGGAAAATTCGATGCCATGGAACAAGGGCTTCGTGAACCTTATCCTAGTATTGCCTAGATGGATTTCCTTGCCTTCCAAGAACCTTATTTTTAGGCCTTTGAACTCAAATTCCGGTATCTCCCGCCATTCACTCCACTTCTTGACCTTCTTTTCGAAAGTACTCAGACCTCTCTCAAGCAACTCCTCCCTTCTCTTATTGTAATCTCCGAAGTCTCTACGCACTGCAATAGGCAACTCTTCTAGTGGATTTTGAAACTTCTTTACCCTAGGTTCACTTAACAAGGATTCTAACTTCATTCCGCCAAAATGCTCGCAGATTTTGGAGTAAAAATCCTCCGCTCTGGATCGCTGAGAATCGTTAATGTATTGATTCGGGTCCTTTGCAACAATGAGCTTTCCTTCATAGACGCTCATGTCCTCGGGGAAATAATGATCGTAATGGTAGTGGGAAATTACGATTACCTCCGCTTCCCTGCTTGCCCTTTTTATTGCTTTTTTCCCTTGATTTCTCCACAAGATCTTATTGACAGTGCTTGCTGGGAAGCTAGGGTGCATTATGGCGACACCAGGATCAATCATTACAGAGATATCTGGTGTCTTGACAAGAGTGCATGAGCTTTTTGCACCCAACGAGTCAAACCATACTGGTTTAAACGAAATGTGCACGTCTTAAAAGAGATTTACAGCGCTTAAAAGGCTATGGTATGGACCCGGGGGGTAGAATTAAGGTAGGAGATCCTCTAAATTTGGAAGTGTGCCTTGGGGATTCGAGAGATATTCAGCCAAGATGTTTCCTCCTGACGCCTCTTTTGTGAATTGAGAACAGACCTATCGATGGCACTATTAGAGAATAATAGTGAATAATATCTCCTAGGTCTAATAGGCATAGAAGAGGGCCAGAAACCACAATCATCGCGAAAAGAACGAATTTTGAGGGTGAATCATCTAGGAGGAAATCCCTTAAAGACCTATCTCCCCTTATATACCAAATTATAAAGATCAGAGCCGAGATAGAGAAAGATACGTTTGTTAACAACAGATAAAGAGGGTCCGAGGTACGATAAAAAGTAGGAAATAGGCTAAGGAAGATAAGCCCGGGTATGCTTACCAGGAATAAAGCCCTTACATCACCTAGATCGCCATACTTCGCCATTCTCTTCCTTCTAAGCGTGTATGCTTTCATGGTGTAGATCAACACATAGCACAAAAGGGAGAGAGATAACATCCAAATTAGAGAGGGAATCGGATTAAAGTAAGCCAGCAAACCAAATGCGAGTAAAAGAACCGAGATTATAAAACCCAGGATGGGCCAGAAACCTTCTCTGGCAACTGTTTTAATGCTTGATCCCAACAAGCCTGGAAGAGCGGAGACCTCTGAAAGGGCAAAGATTATCGAGATCAAGTCATATACCACTGAAAACAGCGCCATCGAGGGCGGCGAATTTGTGTGAATGAAAATCATTGAGATTGCACTGTTCACACCAGCGCATCCAGCCAATATGGATGTAGCTAACAAGATATCTCTTGCGGCCCCAGGAAGGATTGAGGGCATTAAGATCAACATAAAGAAGCACAGGATGCCGAAATACCATAGGCATGAAAAAGGATAGATTGGTGTGTAAGCCCCGAGAAATCCTCCTGTGAGAACTGCAAAACCGAAGAGAGCTGCCCGATCGTATCCCTTTATTCTGAGGGATAAGAGCATAAAGACAACATATGGAACCCATAAGAACAAAGGATAGAGTTCCTTCGTGGTCAAGGAACTTGCAAGGCCAAAACTAAGTAAAACCGGGTAGAAATAGGTCAACAATCCACTCGATTCTCCTCTATATGGAATTCCAATATAGCTTGCTTTTCCGCCTAGAAATATTATGGTGGAGAAGAAGAGGGCTAAAGTGGACAGAAATACGTAAAACGTCGCAAACTCTGATGTAATATTGTCTATCCTTTCAAATGTTTGATATAGAGCGTTTATTATGATTTCAGCATCCTGCAAAGCGTTTGTTTCCATTGAATCTTTTAGAGAGGATAGCATGACCTCGCACTCACTTCCTCCCTGAGACAAGACCTTATAGACCCACCAAACCTGTGGTCTTTGAAATGCGCTCTTTGTAGAGAGGTTCTCAAAAACCTCGATTAGGGAAAACCAAGCAGAATCTTCCAGAGCGGAGTCCTTCAATTCTTCAACGATTTTGATAGTGATTCTCATTTCGCTAGGAGCCGGATAGCGTTGAATCAAAGCCATGCTGTAAAGGAAGAGAAGATTTATCAGAAACATGAACGCTAGAAGTAGAACTCCTCTTCTGGAACGCCTTTCATATCGCCGGGTCATTGTGATAAGGAGAGAAACTCCGATAGTGCCAAGGAAAAGACCTATCCCCGAGAGATAAAGGTTCGGGATGAACTCAATTAACCATTCGCTTAACAAGGGAAGCGAAAATCCTGTAATAAACAGGGTTAGCCCCGTTATGTCCTTAGCAGAAATAGGGAGGGTTTCGCGAGACCAGCGTTCTTGGATCATACGGACATCTCCCTTTCTTTAAGGATTTTATCACGGATGGTTTCTTATCTTCAAGACCTAGCTGGCAATTCCCCTAACATTTAGTCATAGTAGTTGAATGTTCAGATTAAATAAATTCCTGTTCACTAGGAATTTGAAAGGTCTTGAACCAACCTGAGATCTCATTATGGATGATCGAGGAGGTCTTTTCTTCAAGGGGAAGGATAAGGGTTTTGTATCTCCTAACCCGAGCTGAGGCTTTGAACATAACAAGACTTGCGAGGGAAACCAAACTCAGCGTTGAAATGGCAAAGAGACACTTAAAGAAACTATCGGAGTTGGAGGTTGTAAGGGAATTAAAGTTAGGAAGGTTGAAGTTTTATCAGCTTAATAAGGATCACCCTCTTGCTGACAGAATAGTTGCCCTTTTTTCTGGCGTTAGTTTGTACTTAAAGGAGTGAAAATGGCTTCACAAATTACGTGAGGATCAAGACAAAGGTATCCAAACATATTTAGAGAAAGAGCTTTTTTAGGAGTAGGCATTTCTTGGAGGAGAACTCAAATGTCTTTGGTAGATGTGATACTTAGCCGAAGAAGTATAAGGAAGTATGAAAGGAAAGACATCCCTCAAGACATCCTAAATAAGATTCTCGAGGCTGGGAGGCAGGCTCCTTCTGCAAGGAACATACAGCCTTGGCACTTTATCGTGATAACTGATGAAAAGATCAAGGAGAAGCTCTCTCAAGGGAGATATAACTGGTTTATAAGGGAGGCTCCGATTACAATTGTTGGATGTGCTGATCTCAATAGCTCAAGGAAATGGGCAGTTATCGACACTACAATTGCACTGCAAAACATGGTGATCGCTGCCTGGGCTTTGGGTATAGGTTCTTGCTGGATAGGCGATTTCGTTGAAGACGAGGTCAAAAAGCTATTGAATGTACCCAATGGTTGGAAGGTTGTGGCTCTTATCTCCTTTGGCTATCCGGCCGAGCACCCAACAACAAGGGAAAAGAAGACCTTGGAGGAAATCGTAAGTTTTAACCGATTTTAGGAGAAACGTCCCGATATTGGGCAGAATAACAGAATTAAGAGTATGTAAGGGATTTTTCACGTTGAAATCCTCTATTAATGTGTTATTAAGGTTGAGATTAAATTTGTCTAAAGTGAAACGTTCAAGGGGAAGTGTGAATGGGGCAAGCAAAAAGAATGGTTGGCAAGGTTACCCATTATTTCACAAAGATTGGAGTTGCTGTCATAGAGTTAGAAGACGAGCTTAGAATTGGCGATGAAATATCCATAGAGGGTGCCACTACCCGACTCAGACAAAAGGTTACTTCAATGGAAATAGAGCACAAGAAGGTGGATGTAGCAAAGGCGGGAGAATCGGTTGGACTTAAGGTCGTGGAAAGAGTAAGGGTAGGAGACATAGTTTACAAGCTAGAGGGCTAAGGGGCAAAGGCAGGATTTGCCAAATAGATGAATTCTCTGCTGTAAACCTAACGTGAAAAAGTATTCAAGGTGGATGTCAGTGTGTCTTGAAGACTACAGACGATTGGCAAGGATATTAGATGCCCCACCCATGTTCTTGGACCTGCTTCCTTTCATGGTTAAACCTGATGAAGTCTCGATTCTCCTTGGTCTTAGCGAAAGGAAAACCGTTAAAGAGCTATCCTCGCAGCTAAATCAGCCTTTAGATTTCTTGAAATCCAGAGTGCAGAACCTCTATAGAAGGGGTTTCTTGAAGAAAGAGGTTGACGGCGAGGTGTATTACTCTGTAAAATCCTTTCGAAGCGTTATCGATAGACATCTCGCGGAAGGTAGAACAAAGAATCTTAAGAAATACGTGGGTGCTCTTGCAAAGTATCTTATGGATACACATGTTGAAAGAGCTAAGGAGAACCCCTATCCGGGGTCAAAAGTACTACCCATACCTCAAGCAATAGTTGAACCAGTCTCTATAGTAATACCTTTTGAGAACGCTATTTCGATAATCGAGAAAGCAGATTCTATATCGTTGAGAAATTGTGATTGTAGAATGACGTTTAATAACTGTAATAATCCGTTGAGAACCTGTATAGCTCTAAATGAGTTTTCAGATGAGTTGATTGATCGTGGAGTGGCCGAAAGCATCTCTTTGGAACAGGCAAAGGAGGTTTTGGATGAGGCAAATAGACATGGTCTCGTGCATCAAGCATTGTACACGGATTGGGTAAGAGGGAGATTTTCGATATTTGTAGTTGCTGTCCCTGTTGTTGTATGTATTTAGGAGCGCTCATGAATTATGGAGTCAAGCATCACGTGGCAAAATCTGGATTCTTGTCGGTAGTAGACCAAGAGAGATGTATTGGGTGCAGAATTTGTGTGAAACGTTGTATTTGAGGCCAGAAACGTTGTTAACAGTAAGTGTACTGTAGATAAGGAGAGGTGTTTCGGATGTGGTTTATGCACTACAGTATGCCCTGTTGAAGTGGTTAGATTGGTAAAAATCGAATAAAAAGGTGTTCCATTAAGCTAACAATATTAACTTCAAATGAATTGGATGAAGTTGTGCTAAGTAACGTAAACTAGATGGTAAGCCCAGCTGTTATTTAGATAGGCTGGATCCTCTTAAATCATAATTTAAAATATAATTGGAGCATTTGGTAGTATGTGGCTTCCAGACATGGCATAATCAAAATCCTAGTTGTCCTGTTGATTGTCGTAATTCTGATCGGTTTAGGTTTTTTCCTGTCATACAAAAGAATCCCGAAGCCCTCACCAAGCCCAAAGCCTTCGCCGTATCCAAAGCCCACAATCAAGCCCAGCGAAGGGGAGGAACTCTTAGACAAGATTCCACACATCTATAACAAACCCAAGAATTGGAATGGAAAGACGATAATCTTCGTCCATGGTCTTGGAAGGAGCAAAGATGCATGGACTGAAGACATGAAATCCTTTGAAGATTTAGGCTATGCGACTTTCGCATTTGACTTACCTTTCCACGGAGAGAGGGGAACCTTCTCTGGCGCTGAACAGCTCCCTACCCTCATAAAAGAGGGATCAGACGAAATAGTAATCATTGCTGATTTCTTGAGGATGGATGGTGCTTCGGAGGTATATCTAATCTCTAGAAGTCTGGGAAGCATCGTTTCGGCAGTAGCCCTAGGCAAGGGAGCAGAAATAGAAAAGACCGTTTTACTCCTACCCTCTGCAAACCTAAGATATGTATTCAAATTTGGCAGCGTTGAGGAGAAGCCTTCGTGGCTTGACGACAATGAAGTCCTAAGCGAAATCGATCCCCTCTACTTCCTTCCGAACTACACGGGCAGAATCCAGTTTCATATTGGGAAGAAAGACAAACTCCTTACCCCGGAAGCCGGTGTCTTTGCTTATAACGCAGCAATTCTTGCTAAAGAGAGAAAGTTGATATGGCATGATCTATCCCATTCGATGCCTCTTTCCGAGTATTTTGAACATGCTAAAGAGTTTTTCGAACGCGATAAAGTTGTTATGAGGGCATCGGAACTCGTTAAGGGGGCATCCATTCCTTCTACCGGGGGAAATGGCGTATGTGATGGTGGTGAGAGCTGGGAAACTAGCCCCTTCGATTGTAAAGAGAAAGTTGTGCTTATTGCCTTTCAGTTGCACATAGAAGAAGTCGTTGAAAGAAAACCCTATGACAGCGATAAGGCTCTCTTCGAAAAGTATGCAAACATCTTAGATAGACTTGCGGCGGTTTTCGAAAGCCATGGGGCAAAGATCTCAATACAAACAGAGAAGAACTTTGCAATAGCTGATGTTAAGTTTGGCAGGTATATCCTGAAAGAACTCGCCGAAAGAGGTCATGGAATCGGTGTCCAAAGCCACCTAGGTCACCACATGAAGCGGTTAAACCTCGACACCGACGAGGAAAGACTAAGCTATACGAGAGAGGTAAAGGAAGCAGTGGCGAGGGCTATTGGTAGAGAACCAACCAATATCGGTGGAGGATTTGAAATGGATAACATCAACTTGCTAGGAAATGTTGACGGAGGACTGGGCTTCATTTCGATGACTGCTGTTGAGAAACCCTATTACATGCAAACCAATAGGCAACCAGCATGGCTCCACCCTTGGATACTACCACCAGTTCAAATGATCGATTTAAGCGATCCTTCTTGGCTATCGCATAATATTGAGGGAAGCATAGTATACATCCCCGGTTGGTATATGAGTGAGGGGCTCTTCGAGATAGATTACAGAAAGAACAAGAACTGCTTTGATCTAGCGACCCAGTCGCTCTACAAAGCTTTGGAAGATGCGGATCCACGTTTCATAAACGTATGGTGGGCAAGCGCTCATCTCTATCAGTGCGGGAGAACTGAAGAGGAGGTAGAAGAGATACTCAGCGCCTATGACAGGTGGTTAAGCGAGGTAGTTGACCCATTGGTAAAGGAAGGTAAAGTTAGGTGGATGACCTTTGATGAGATTGCCGAATTCTACCTAAAATGGGAGAAAGAACGCTTTATGTTCATCTCAGCGTTAGCACAAAAATCAGCAGAAAAAAGCAATGATGTTCTGGCTAAAACCAATAGTTGGATGAGAGTTCAAGGGTTGTCCATGTACCTCGAACTCCATGGTCATCAATGTAGCTTCGAGGAATAGCTTATGTTGAAATGACTAAACTAGTTTAGCGCTCTGACCCCTGACTCCACTTTTTCCTCAGGATAAACCAGTAATCCATCTCTGATCTCAGCGAAAGGAGTCATTTCGTGTTCAACAGCTCTTTCCTTATCTATAATATGGATAACTCTGTGCCCGAGCATAAGTAGATAGTCAGATAGTATTCTCCTGTGACATCCCCAATACAGCTTTTCAGCACACATCAGAAGGGTTTTTCTTTCTTCAGCGAGTTCAAGCAGTCTTCTAATTCCTTTTTTGAATTCATCACTTAAGGTATGATCTGCATAGTTCCTAAAGCCCATCTTTCTCCAGCCTTTGTTTGGGGAGTTTTTCCCCAAACCTATTCTTCTCCTTCCTCCTAACTCCCTTCCAAGCCATTCATAGGCTATTCCATTTTTTAGGAGGACCTCTTTTAATTTATGACGGTCGAAATGAGGATTTCTTTTCGAGTGTGGCCAGCTCCTGATGTCTATCAACAACTCTATCCCATAAGTCTTCAGTATATCCAAGAACTCCTTGAAGCTCCTTGTTGTGTGACCTATGGTGTAGAACTCCATGACTAACTCATTGATATACTTCTGCCTCTATAAAGCTTCGAGACTCCGCGCCATAATCAAAATCAGGATCTCAAGAAACGTTTTTGATTTAGAAGCACGAAATTAGATAGAAAAGATAGTAGGGAATTTCGTTAAGAGAATTGATTATCACTTCAAAGAACCTAGTCCAGAAAATACAGGACATGTAATCATTGCCGTATTAGAGAGAGTAAAGGAAGTGAAAGTAGACAAAACAGCGGTTGCTAGCACATCAGGAGATACAGCTGTAAAGCTCTGCAAAGCCTTAGAGGGAAGGGCAAAGGTCATAGCTATCTCCTATGAAAAGATGAAGCGAGAAAATATAGAAGAATTAAGGAAATGGGGGGCTAAGATCGTAGAAGACAGATATATCGATTTCGACAAGAGGGTTAGGGACACGCTCTGCACCTTAGGACCAGGGTTCAAAGTTGCGGTTGAGGTCGTCCTCATCTCAGTCGACGAAGGATTGGTTGGCGTTGGAGAAGAGGTTATTGCAATCGGTGGGACCGATAAAGGAGCTGACACTGCTATTTTGGTGAAAGCCGCCTCCACCGAGGGCATAATAGGACCTGATCCCAATGAGAGGCTAGAGATAAGGGAGATTATCGCCTTACCCTTATTGAAGAAGTGGTGGGAGTGAATACGCACTCACTCGATGGTAGTCCTCCTGAACACCCATGCAGAGATGCTGACGAATATGGATGAAGTTACAAGGAGCATGATTATGTCCGCGATCAAGCTATTCACACCAGTTCCAGTTAGAGCTATTCTGGCTGCATCTACTCCATATGTAAGTGGATTAATCATAGCAATGGCTCTCATCCAAGTAGGCATTGTCTGAACTGGGTAGAAAGCCCCGCTTAGGAAGAGGATGGGCATCGACAGGAAAGTGTTTATCAGCTGAAAGCCCTCCATGCTCCTCATCTTTGACCCTATTATTATTCCAAAGCTTGTGAAGCTAAGGGCTACCAAAATCATGGACACAAGCACAACGGGGATGCCTGCTAGATTTATGCTGGGCGCAAGGGCGCTTGCCAACGATAGGATTAAGATTCCTCTAATGACAGAGGTGGTGGAATCTCCTAGCGCCCTTCCTAGGATCGTTGCATCCCTTGACACCGGTGCGACCAATACCTCCTTTAGAAAGCCAAACTCCCTGTCCCAGATCACTGATATCCCAGACATGAAGGATCCAAAGAAAACGCTCATCATAACCACGCCAGGAACCAAAAACGGCAGATAATCTATATTTCGGTTCATCCCTCCTGACATCGTTCTAAATGTGCCTGAGAAGCCTAGGCCGAAGAATATGAGCCAGAAGATGGGTTGAACTATAGAGCCTATAACCCTAGACTTTGCCCTCAAAAATCTCTTTATCTGTCTGTACCACATTATGTGAACTGTCCTGATGAATCTTTTCAAGAGATCACCTCCTTCCTCCTCTTCTCATTCTTATCCTCCTCATCCTGACATGATCGAAGAATGTTGCTTCCTCATCCCTCAATCCCTTACCAGTTAGTTGTAGGAAAACGTCCTCTAAACTTGGCCTGAGATAACGGACTTCTCTAATCTCAACTTCTAGCCTTTGGGCTTCTTGTAGAACTTTTGGAATGGTCTCGGGCGCGTTGTTTACGGAAAGGCTTATGATCCCATCTTTCAGAACCTTTAAGTCACGAATGGAATCAAGGGACCTGAGCCTTTCGATAAAGATCTTTTCTTGACCATCCAATGTTGTATTAAGGTAGATTATCTCGTTTCCCACCTTAGATTTGAGTTCTTCAACAGTTCCTAGGGCTATTATCCTTCCATAGTCAATGATCGCAACCCTATCACAGAGCTTCTCTGCCTCTTCCATGTAATGAGTTGTCAAAAATATTGTCATTCCTTCTTCACTCTTTATCTCTCTTATGTAGTCCCAGACCTTTGCCCTGCTTTGAGGATCTAGACCTAAAGTTGGCTCATCTAAGAACAAGATCTCTGGGTTGTAGAGCAAAGCCCTTGCTATTTCCAGCCTTCTCATCATTCCCCCGCTGTAGTACTGAACGATTTTGTTCTCCCATCCTTTCAACTCGACGAATTCAAAGAGCTCCTTTATCCTTAACTTAAGTTCCCTTGAGGAGATGCCATATAATCTGCCGTGAATGTACAGGTTTTCCCAGCCCGTTAGCCTCCTGTCTAGAGTGGGATCCTGGAAAACAACTCCTATCTTCTTTCTGACCTTGTCTGGCTCCTTTATTATGTCGTATCCAGCTACTCTGGCCGAACCCTCTGTAGGTCTCATCAATGTTATCAACATGTTTATTGTAGTTGTCTTTCCTGCCCCATTGGGGCCTAAGAAACCGAAAATCTCCCCCTCTCTAACTCGAAATGTGACATTATCAACAGCTAAAACATCTCCAAATCTCTTTGTCAAACCTTCTGATTCTATAACGTCCATATAGACACCTCGCCGTGTTTCCTACTTCTCCTCCAGCTCGGCTATTTTGGAATCAATCATCTCCAGTCTTCTTTTGATAGACTCTCTAATCATCTTGAGCAATTCTAGCTTCGTTTTTTCATCCTCTATTTCGTTTATCAGGTGCAAAAAGCCGAAAGGCCAGAATATTAAGGGATGTTCCCTCTCTGCCATCCTCTTTATGATCTTCTCCTTAAGCGTCGGGGGCAGATGCCAAGAGATGCACTGATAGTACTTCTTCGTGAAGTCTAGCTGCCTCTCTATAAAGCCCAGATTCTGCCTCATTGCCTCCTCTCCATCTTTAGTCAATAAGTAGTGTTCTCTATCTTCCTTGAGCTCTGTCCTTATTAGACCTCTTGTCTCCAGCCTTCTTAGCGCAGGATATATGGTTCCAGTCTTTGGCTCCCAGACCCCTTCAAATATTTTTTTGAGCTCTTTTATTATCTCATATCCATACATGGGCTTCTTTTTCAGCTGAAGTAGAATCAGAAGCTCAATTGGAGAGAGCTTTCTTCCCAAAACAAAGCCCTTGTGTCTCATAGTAGACTTCTATATAGTAGAAGTCTACTATATTTAAAGTTTGAGTCTCCTGACGGCATCCAAAAGTCTCAGAGAGGAGAATAGTTAGGCTGATGCACTTAATGCATCTTCTAGAAACACAATATGGCCGAAAGAGATGAAGACATCACAGATAGCAACATAAGGCTGACATTGTTCTGAATTTAAAAGACACAAACCCCCCTCTTTTAACGTCCCATAAAGTGTGGCTTGAGAGATGAGGATAGAACCATGGGTTTTCCTATTGTTGCTGCTACCAGTGCAGGCCATCCTAGGACAACCTGTTTGGAATGTCCCAATAGGAGATTTTGTGGGGTCTTTGGACATCTCAGCAGATGGTAGTTATGTTGTAGCAAGTAGCTTGTATATTGAAGCTGGGGTTGGTAGGATTTGTCTTTTTGACAAAAATGGAACCGTTGTTTGGGATTACATAGCAAACTTCCCTATAAGCACAGCAATCTCTGCAAGCGGAAAACATATAGTTGTTGGAGTCAGATCAGAGGGAATATTCTATCTCTCTAGAGAAGGGGAGCTCATTTGGAGTTACAGATTCGGAGACTTCTATTTTGACGTTCAAATTTCATCCGATGGAAATAGCGTTGCAGTAAGCACATCTAGCGGGAATGTGTATTATTTTAATGGAGAGGGGAAGAAGTTATGGAGCTACCGATTCTCAAGCTGGTTTATACCGATTTCCATGTCCTCTGATGGAAGTCTTGTAGCAGTTGGAGGCAGTTATGAGGTTATGCTCCTAAGTAGGCTTGGGGAAATCTTGTGGAACTCTGAAGTTGATTGCGAAGTCCAAAAGATCTCGATCTCTCCTGATGGAACTTACATTATGGCAACGAGTGGTAACAGCATATACTTCTTAGACAGCCGTGGAGAAATCTTGTGGAGCTCTGAAGTTGAGGGAGAGATTCTCTCAATAGCTTTTTCATCCGATGGAAATAGCGTTGCAGTTACAAGCATCCTTAAAGAGGGTTCAGAGAACAAAGGTGTGGTTTCGTTCTATAACAGCTATGGAGAACTTCTGTGGAGTTACGACATCGGAAGCTGGGCAGTTGTCTCCATATCATCCGATGATCCGATGGAAATTATGTTGTAGTGGGAGGGGAGAGACTTCATGTCTTGGACAAGAGCGGGGGGCTTTTGCTTAATCTTTCGGTAGGAGAAGCCCCAATACACGTGATTTCGTTATCTGCGGACGCAAACAGCGTTGTGATAGGAACTGGCGGAGATTTGATTTTCTTCTCTCTCGAAGAGATGCTGCGACAGCACCCTCCGAAAATAGAGGCAAAGCCAACGGCCTTTGAGAAATTTTTTGCTTCAGTTTCTCTGATAATTACTTTGTCACTCATTGGAACGCTATTTCTAATTCTTAAAAGGAAGATAAGCTAGGATCAGAGAGATCGTGTAAGATCCTATGCAGAAATTTATCTTCATGGTTCTCCTCTTTCACGATGGCTTGAAATCATATTTTACGGCATGAAGCACATATCTAGGAGGAAAAACACCTCCTTTCTCCTGAAAGGACTTCTTTACATCTTCTATTGCTTCTAAAAAGGCTTGTCTTAGTCCTGTGTAGGTTATTTTCGTGATCTTTTCCGACGATTTCGTAACAAAATGTTCTATTCTTCTTTTTGATACCCTTTCTCCCTTAAAAATTGCCCATTCGCACTTTCGGAACCCGACTATCTTCATCATAAATTCTAGATCCTCGGGCTCAACTTCGTTTCCATGAGGTCTTCCTATCAAATGGGAAATTGCCTTTGCAAGCTGCCACCTCAAAACAGCGACTTCCTCCTCTTCGGACAAAGGTTTAAAGCGCGGACACTCGTCGCTAAGAACAATCTGCCCACCTTTCTTTAGAACCCTGTGAAATTCTGAAATAGATCTCATAAGACGACAAGGAAATCGATTTATGTCAGAGATCGTGCGAGTCGATATAATAACGTCTATAGACTCAGATTCTATTTGAGGCATATTTGAGAGGTCTGCTTTAATGAAGATCACCAAATCTATCAACCCGTTCTCTTCTAAGAGTTTCTCAGCTAGCTCAAAGCACTTTGGATCTATGTCTATGCTTATGATCCTTCCTTTTCGTTTTTGCATGCTTATCCTCTTGGCAATTTCCAGCGTCGTGATCCCAAACCCAGTTCCAGCGTCCAACACAACCTTGCCACTTAAATCAATGTCTTTCCAGAAATATTCCTCAAAACTCAACCTGGTTTCTACCCGTACCATGTCTCAGTTTAGTTTGAGATCATTACCCTAAATAAAATATCCAGCTCTTCTTGCCTTTTAAGGCGAAACTTATCCTTGGCGCTAGTCTATTACTCAGAGTTTTAAATCTACCATTAAATCTGGTCTGTTGGTAGCGATTCCATCGGCTCCTCTTCTCTTAAGTTCTTTTGCAACATCTAACTCGTCAACAGTCCAAGGGATAACCTTCAGCTTCATCCTGTGGGCAAATGCTATGGCTTTCTCTGTAGCCAAGCGATAGTATGGAAGGACCGCCTCGCATCCAAGCTTTTTTGCTCCAATTATTCCATCAAATGGTTTAACGTAAAGAAAACCCGTATGAGCTTCTCTACGAACTTCCTTAATCGAGGTCAGGGCACCTGAGCTGAAGGATATGAACAGCACGCTGTCCATTATTCCCATGCTCTCAACTAAACTTAAGCTAGGAATTGCAGCTTCATCAACCTTTATCTCTAAAAACAGGCACCCCTTTCCCCTAATTTCTTCCAAAACCTCTTGAAGAATGGGAATCTTTTCACCTTTTCCTGCATCTAGAGCCCTTATCTCTTCCAAAGAAAGCTCAGAAACCAAGCCAGTTCCGTTTGTGGTCCTGTCAACGGTTTCATCGTGAATTATGACCACATGACCGTCCTTTGAGACCCTAGCGTCGACCTCGACCGCATCAGATCCCATTTCAAAAGCTCTTCTTATTGATCGTACGGTGTTCTCTGGCTCGTAAGCACTAGCTCCCCTGTGGACTACTACAAAAAACGCATCATACATCTCTTCTATTGATTGAGGCATTAAATAGCATTACTCCCCTTAATTAATACGTGTTTTGCTCTGCTCTCCTTTCTTTTCCAAGAGATCTCCTCAAGAATTCGAAAAGCAATATGATGAGTATAGTTAGCGACAGAGAAATCTCAATTGTTATGGGAAAGCCCCTGAAGACAGGTATTAAGATTGTTGGAATCATCCCTCCCCCAATTCCCATAAACAGGGCCAGAAAGATATGCCTAAAGGTCGCATCAAGTTTTGAGGGTGACTTGGAAAAGTTAGCATAAATTCTTCCTACAGGATAATATAAGACAAAGCTCATCGTAAGGAATGCTGCTTCGTTGAGGTTTGATGCCGTTGTTAGCAGGCTGGCAATCCAGAAAGTGGGAGCTACTAAATCATATGCTCTGCCCCATTTAAACAAAAGGAAGGCCAAACAAAGTATTCCTAACATTATTACTGCCATTGAATTGCTTTTCAGGAATGAGTAGATCATGCTAGCTATCAGAAGGGCAGATGAAAGCAGACCTAGGGGCAGCCAGCTATCCAATTTTCATCCCTCCAAGAATTGCCTTAAGGGGACGTTTTATGTCCCAGTCGTAAACTTCTGCATCTTCAGCCATTTTCCTCATGAGAGTATTTCTCTCCAGTTCCAAAATCTTCGACGCTAATGAGACTTCCTTTCCTCCTTCAACGATCTGGGATTCAATGGAGATTGGAGAGGGAGAAACCACAATAACCCTAAATCCAGACCTCTTGAGTATCTTAACTCCTTTGGCTACAGATTCGTCCAAAAATGGCGTTACTATGATTATCTGGGCACCAGGAGTTAAATATACGTTGACGAAGTTTCTAATGAGGAAGTCAAAGGGCTCTTTGCCCCGCGGCCTCAAGGAACTCAGCGCATAGGCAATTCTTAAGAAATGCTTGGAACCATGGTCTGGATGAACCCATCTAGGCACACCTCCTAGGGAGATAAGACCAACCCTGTTTCCAACCTGTAAAACGTAGTGGGCTATAGAGGCTGCAACCCTGGCTGAGTAATCCAGAGCATTCACCCTTCCTCCTAGGGCATTCACTTCCCTCGAGTCTACCACAATTATAACATCAGCCCTTTTCTCAGCCTCATACTCGTTTGAAATAAGTCTAGCATGTCTTGCGGTTGCTTTCCAATTTATTTTTCTCATTGCATCCCCAGGCACATACTCCCTTAACCCATGAAAGTTCATTCCTTCGCCTATCATCTTCGAAGGGACATGACCAGGGGTTGGTCTCGTTCTAATAGCCCTCAACTCAACTCTCTTGATCCAAGTGACTTCTGGAAGGGCTGTTAAGTAGTTTCTCACGGGAATGACTTGCTTCCATGTGAACAGGCCGAGGGGATCCATCACATCGACTTGGACCTTCTCAAAAGCCCACATTCCTCTCTTAGTTCCAACTCTATACCTAAACTCCCGTGTTTCCCCGGGCTTTAAGGACATGAGGTGTGAAGGATTGCCCTCAAGCAACTCCAGACCTTCTGGCACGAAATCGCTGACTAAAACCAAGTTTAAGGTAGAGCCAGCGTTGTGAACTCTAATTTTCACCTCAATATCTTCGCCTTCGAGCACCAGCTCTCTATCAAGAGTTCTTTGGATAGAGAGCACCGGTTCCCTTATCAAAAAGCGGGATGTAAACAAAACAAATAGGATTGGATACAAAGATGCTAAAAGCCACCACTTCATCGTAGCTACTGCTAAAATAACTGACATGAAAGCAGAAACAGCAAGGATTATGGCAATGTTGCTGAACAGCGGCTTTGATTCAGACAAACTTTGGGACTTCAACCGTTTCCAGCAGCCTCCCAACTATGGACTCCTGCGTAACGTTTGTGTACCAGAACTCCCTCCTTAGGATCAGTCTGTGGGCAAGAGCAGGTATTGCTACCCTCTTTACGTCATCTGGAATCACATAATCCCTTCCTTTTATTGCCGCCAACGCCCTTGAAAGCTTAAGAAGGGCTAGAGAGCCTCTGGGCGAGGATCCAACTTCGGTCTCGCTGGCCTCTCTCGTTGCCCTAACTAGATCGACGATGTACTCAAGTACGCTGTCCTCAACGTGTACATCCTCGACAGCCCTCTGCATCTCAACAACTTCCTCCGCGCTTACCACTGGATTTAATGTGAAATAATCACTCTTCCTAGAGATCCTCCTTTTTAGGATCTCTATCTCCTCTTCTCTATCCGGATATCCTATGTTTAGCCTAACTAGAAATCTGTCCAGCTGAGCAGCTGGCAGAGGATAAGTTCCTTCATACTCAATGGGGTTCTGAGTGGCTATAACTATGAAAGGCTCCTCCAGCTTGTGTGTCTCTCCCTCAATCGTCACTTGCTTCTCCTGCATTGCTTCAAGAAGTGCAGATTGGGTTTTAGGAGGAGCTCTGTTTATCTCGTCTCCAAGGACTATGTTGGCGAATATTGGTCCTTTTCTCAAGTAAAACTCTCCTGTCTTCTGGTTGAATACGTATGTGCCTATTATGTCAGCAGGTAGTAGGTCTGGTGTAAACTGGATTCTAGAGAACTTGCAGGTCATTACGCTAGCCAGGCATCTGGCCATCATGGTCTTTGCCAGCCCTGGTACATCTTCTATGAGAACATGCCCATTGGCAAGCACACATGCTAACAGAAGTTCGAGAACATCTTCTTTCCCCACGATAACTGAAGAGATTTCCTCAAGCATCCTTGTTGCGTTCCTACTAACTTCTTCTATCTTCATCTCAATTACCTCTTACATCTATCTCTTCGAGGGCTGACTCTAAAACACTCAAGTACTCACTTCGGTCAAACTCCTCTCCCTCGAGCAAATAGAGGAGAGGTCCCTTTGGGAGGTACCTATCTGGGTTCCTCCTTATCTCCTTCTTTGAGACTATAGAAAAGTTACGTACTAATATCTCCAAGATCTCATCTGCCACGAGTTCTCTTGCAAAGGAATGACCAAGTGAAGCCCTCTTGATAATATCTGAGGTTCTGGCTAGACTTCCAACATGGGTCTCATTTGTGAAATCGTAAAAACTGTTGGGATTTGGGAGCAGTGAAGCAGCTTTGTTCATCCTCATCATAAGGAGGAACACCAATGAGGCAGATAGCATGATCATGGAGAACCATCTAACGAAAAATGACTGTGGAAGGACTGAGGAAATGATGAGAACAGCGAAGTAAATGAGTTTAAGCGCTTTACGCCCCTCCATCTCCTACACCTCGCGCGAGTTCCTTATAGTATCTCAT
>QMVZ01000016.1 GCA_003661365.1 Thermoproteota archaeon
ACGGTTACCGTTAACACGAATGGGACAACTCCACTCATCACATCTGGTATTACCGTGACTCCAGATGGTGCTGGAGCGATCCAGTCAGTAATTACATTGGCGTTGCCTTTGTAAGTACCACCAACCACTATCTGGTATGATACAGATCCCCCTTGAACTACGGTCTGTGATTGTGGTGAGGGAGTTAATTCTATCTCCGCAGGGGTGTATTGAACCTCAAGACGAGGTGGATTTGTTCCCTCAGAAGAGGAGAACAAAAGCCATTTTGACGATGTATCAGCTTCTAATATAACGCCATTGTTAGTATAAACTTTATCAACGAATTTTTGCACTAGATTTTTTATCTCCCAGCTGATTTCAGTTCCAACATCTCCAGCATGCACTGTTCTAGAAGCTTCAGTAGTTGGGTCAAAGTCTCCACCAGGGTTATCCCAATACCATGTCATCGGGAACGGCCAAACTGTTTTTGACCTGACATTCCAAGTTGCAACGGTCTCGGACCAAAAGTTAACGACCCTATGTACCCTTACAATGGCGCTTGTGAAACCAGCATCATGGGATTTAAACGTCAAGATCAGCTTTGCACTAATTATAGTAGATCCTGGTGGTATATCGCTAACGTCAAAGTAAATGAGGGATCTTAGTCTCGATGGAGCAGTCCTTCCAACGTAAAGGCGGGTATCGGTATCATCAAAATTTGAATTCGGAACAGCCTCATTGATGTATACATCCTTGTCAATGTTGATTGTCTTTGTGGCAGGTGCCGCAGAGACCTCTAACCTCAGGTGCAACGCAGGGACTGCAAGGGTCACTAATAAGAGTATTAATACGAATACACTATACCTCGAACGCATTAAAATCCTGCTCCAAATCAAGAATTTAAACTTTAACGAAAATTACAATGAAAAGAAGTCTTGTTAAGTAAAATGCCAGTTATTGTGATCTAAGACAGCGATCTCATTCTTGTTTTAGATCCAAGATGACCTTCTTCAAGCAACCTTTCCTAAAGAGGTCTCTGCTCCCACAGCCAGTCTTGATTAATTTTATTGCAAGATTAGGGTTGATAATCAAGGAAGCAGCAAGTACATCTACTCCTTTTGTTTTCCAAAATCTCGGAAAGATTGGAACCGAAGGGCCTACTAATGCCACTTTAGAGCCCTTTTCATTGGCTATTTCTAAAATGCGGTCTATTGTCTTGTTGCCTACAGCGGATCCCGATACCAAGACAGCAGAGATCCTTTCTCTTTGCAGAATAATATCTAGTGCCCACCAAGGCCTTACTTCGAGGTTTGGAGGACCTTCCTTTGCTGAAAAAGTGTCTTCTACTGCCCAGATTTTACATACTCTACTGTGCAACTCCCATGCCAGGGGCGTCATTAGGCCAACCATCAGTATACTATCATGTTTACTCAGCTTAAGGGCATCAAGTAGACTTTCTGATGTTTGAAGATCCATCTTTGAGGCTCTCATTTGGGAAGCCGCATTCACAGCAGCTAAACCGATGGATGCTTCTATTGGAGAAGTGGATACTATTAGGTCAGCTATCTCATGGGGATTCTTAGGGAAGATTCTCTTTTCTCCAGTTAAATGGGGACCTTTTAGGGTAAAGGCCAATCCTAAGCAATTTTCATCTAAGAGTAATGCAGTATACCTTAATCCAACTACAAGGTCAAGTACTTTCCTTCCATAGAGCAACGGCTTGGCTATTTTCAAAAGCTCTTCGGATATCATCAGTCTGGATCATTCTCTCAAACTCTTAACTCTTTTATTAAAGCTCAATAACGTTAAACTTCAACAGCCACGTATCTTGTACTTCCTATTCCAAGCTCCTCTGCCAATCTCAGGTACTTTATCTCGCTGGGCTTTAATACAGAGAGCTTTGTACTGACGTCTTTCATTAGTTCTAGACAGAAGGAGTCGATGGCTACAGGATCCTCTCCAGCTACCATATAGCCAAGTGTTCTGGCTTTCCCTCCATATCTCCTCTCTTGAGCTCCTATCAAAACTTCTATGGCATCTACAACGAAGAATTTCGGTTTCACTATGAGATTAACTTCCGCTATCGTGTGATGAAAGTCCTTGACTCTTGCGTATAGCAAGAACTTGTCTTTAACAGAAAGAAATCCAAGCTGATTTTCTAGAGCACAAGAGAGCTTGCACAGCTTATGCTCTCTTAAAACAGTTAGAGATATTATGTTTTTATCATCAAAACCCACGTTAGCCAACCTCAGCGTCATATTCTTCCCTTTTACTTTAGAGGTCTTCATAAGGTTTAGATTCCTCACATCAAGACCAAATCTTTTTGCGACAAGCCTTAATGGATGGGAACTCGGTATCTCTTCCCTTATAACCGAGTCAACAGAAGGTCCAGCCACAATCATCACGTTTTTATCTCTAAAGAAAGAAAGAAGCTTTGAAAGAACTTCTGGATGAGTAGTAGATGGATAAGGTTCGTTGGAACATATGTTAAGATAAAATACGACGTTATCCCAGTTTTGAAACTTTGAAGAAAAAACTTGAAGTATTCTTTCAATGAATGACTTTCTGTCATTGGTTCGCCGATAGTAGACTTCGCTCACACAGTTTATTTGAGCTTAGTCCTTTTAAGTATGCGTATATGGCAACTCTCAAACATTTTAGGTTATTCTTGAAACTTATTTCTTGCTTTGAGACACTTATGTAAAATGATTTTAACATAAAATGAGTGTCTAAGGCTTTGGAGATCTGCAAAGTTTTAGAACACCTTGCTTCGCTTATCATACGGGAGATGAAAGGGATCTGGCCTGAGGGGGGTGAGGGTGTGCTAAGGGAAGCATTACTAATGGGGGTTTTAACAGCTCTTTTAATGGCTATGGGACTTGGTCTGGGTTATTACTTCGGAAATCCGGCGCAGTGGATGCTTGGAGGCCTGATAATGTCAGCATTCATCAACATATTTGCTTACGCTTTCTCTGACAAAATAGTGTTGTCTATGACTGGAGCCAAGCTAGTGCCTGAAAGCGAAGTTCCTATGTTGCATAGGATAGCTGAACACCTCTCCCTTAAGGCCGGAATCCCAAAACCAAAGGTAGCCATAATTCCAGCACCTACACCTAATGCTTTTGCAACTGGAAGAGGTCCAAAAAACGCGACAATCGCCGTAACAGAGGGCCTCATGACCGTATTAAATGAGCGGGAAATAGAGGCGGTGCTTGGACATGAGCTTGCTCATGTTTTGCACAAAGACACATTAGTATCAGCGATGGCTGCAACAATAGCCGGGGCTATAAGCTACTTGGCATATCTTGGAAGGTGGGGCATTTTCTTCGGTAGAAGCAGGGAGGACAGGGAATCAGTCCCACTTTTTGCAGTCATGCTATCTTTGATTCTCATTCCAATAGCTGCTGCCCTAATAAGATTGGCTATTTCGAGAGAGAGGGAGTACAAGGCGGATGAAGAGGGGGCAAAGCTTACTGGGAGGCCAATAGCTCTTTCAAACGCGTTAATAAAGATAAGAAATGCTGTACTTCACCATCCGCCTTTAACAGTAAATCCAGGAACAACCCACCTATGGATAGTGAATCCCTTGAGAGGAGAGTCTCTACTTGAGTTGCTTTCAACCCATCCTTCGGTTGAGAAGAGGGTCTCTAGACTTAGAGAGCTTGCAAATGAGATGGGAATTTGGGATGAAAGACCAATTCCACTTGAAAGCATAGACTCCAGATCTTTGATGTTCTTCTGGTGATGATGTAAAAACTTGGATGAGAGAAGAAATCAGGGCCGTATGTCGATAGACCCGTTTACTACATCAACTAACTCCTTTATCTTTACTTGTGCTAAGGAATATCCCTCTGTTTTAGCCTCTAAACTCTTTTTATCCTCAGATCTTATCAAATCAAAGTCCTCTATACCCATATCGATCGTTCCATGAATTGTGCTTATATCAAAATCGAATCCTTTGTTTGAGCCCAAATTACAGTCAATGGTAACGTCTCCATTGATCACATCTATTGAATATTTGCCAGATTCATTACCAATTATTTCTAAGTAAACTTCTCCGTTTATTATTTCGTACTCCAAATCTTGGGAGGAAATAGATCCTCTAATCTCTCCGTTGGTTACACTAACGTCAACTTTCTCGAAGTAAGCATCTGTGAATTCTACCCTCCCATTTGCAATTTCTGCTGAGAGTCCAGGGCCAGATATGCCCGAGATTTGCAACTTCCCGTTTAATGTAGAGTGAGTTATTTCACAAGATAAGGTTGAAGGAATATAAACCAATAGATCAACCTTGCTCCAAACTCTGTTAAGATCCGGACCTGAAACACCTATTTCACCTTCAACACGTCTCCAACCTTACTGTCCGTAACATGCAGCTGCGTCTTATTCAAATTTTTGAAGGCGGCTGCAGTGGTAAGTCCTCTAGTCGTTATTTCGTATTGAATCACTATTTGAGAGGTATCTGAGCCTTTTAGCACCACATCCCCGTTCACTAGGTCAATGTTAAGGCTTAGTTTTGAGACATCTCCTACAGAAACCGATGTTTGACCAGTTTTTGAGGCCTCTTCTGCCCCCATCTGCGTCATTAAGGCAAGAGGTGTGAAAAAGTAGGTCACGGAGAGTAATATCGTGAGAAAAGCTAAGATCGTAACAAAGGTGTTAACGCCCCTTATTATCTCTCTTCCTAGCGAGCTCTTTACCCAGCCTAGAGCAAAATAACATCCAAGAAGTATAAGACCAGAAGAGATCAGTAATATTGCTCTATCCTCTGGCGTAAGAACCTCCCATGGCAATAGCTGATACAGGAGGAAAAGCAGACCTATGCTAACTAGGAACCATCCCAAACCAACAGCTGTCTTATGACTCAAATACAGCACCTCCTAAACGACTTTAATCCCTCGCCTATTCTTCCTTGACAGGCCATATGCTATAGCGGCAATTCCTACAAAGACGAGAGCCAAAGGAATTGTAATGGTTAAAGATGAGATTCCTTTGAGCGAGATGTACCATCCTAGTCCCAATGAGAGAAAGAAAATTGCTTTGAATAAGATCCAAGCCTTAGACACTTCTTTCACCCCTGACTGAATATCCAAGTATTATTAAGAGGATCCCTACAAGGATTAAGCTTACTGAGGCAGGTATTTTCTGGCCAAGCAATTCCTGAACGAGCCAATATCCTCCAGCTGTTACCAATACAGCACCTATGATTATTATAAGGCTCTCAGAATCGGCACTAGTTTTCGAAGGCACTATCTCCCCTTCCTTCATCCCCTTCGTCTTGTAGATATAGGCTACCATGAGAATTACTAGTAGGGCGGCGATCCAGTGGAACATCAGTGCTAGGATGACCAGTATGAAGGCTACTGCTGAATCGGCTAAATATCTCATTATGACTGCACCAAGGTCCGCAAGCAAATCCGTTAAACCCATTCTTGATCCAAAATGTTCAGAAGACAATTGCTCTTAACTACTCTGAATATTTCTCTATTGAATAGATTTCTTGACAAGGTTGAACTGAAGATTAGCACAGCTTGGATAGCTAGTGAGCCTTCTTAGCTGAAAACTAAAACTGCAGCACCGGTTGGGCAGGATGTTGTGCAAAGACCACATCCATAACAGTTTTCCTCAATAACCTTAACTTTTCCGTTCCCAATTATTCTTGCTTGAAACACGCAGCGATTTACGCAATTTCCGCACCCGATGAACTTTTCCTCATTGACCTTAGCTACGAATCCTGACTTCGCCACATGGTGTTTGACTCCATAACGCAACAATGTCCTCAAATAGGTACAGCAACAAGGACAACAGCTACATATATCAAATACCTCTCCTCTCACCCAGTCTGAGTAGAGGGCTTGATGAACAAGTCCGTTTTCGTTTGCAATGCTTAATACATCCTTTGTCTCTTGAAAGGATATCTCCTCAGCAACTCCTCTATCTACAAGTTCTTGAGAGAATTCATTTAATCCAAGACAAGTTCTTAGCGGCTTATCACAATTTCTGTAAGTAACTCTACACTCACAATCTCTAATTGAAATCGACTCTGCCCTCCTTAAGATGTCTACAGCATTCTCATAAGGAAGTACTATTGAAACAGGCTCGATAGCCGCTTCTGGAATCGGTAAAACTCGAGATCCCGGATATGGATTAGATCTTGCCCTGCTTACGTGGTCTTCCATGAGATATTCAGCCAGCGCCGTTGCGTACTTTCCAAAAACCTCTCCTCTCCCCTCTGATAAATATCTGTCAATTATGCTTCTAAAAGATCTTGTATGATAGACTACTCTACCCTCCCTTCTTCTCTTCAAAAGCCCCCTAATGAACAGTGACTTAACTTTTAGCTCTACCTCGTTTAAGGGAATTTTCAGTAACTTAGACAGCTCATCAGTTGACATTTCCCTTTCTGCAAGAAGGAGGAGAATGTTTACTTCATTGGGTCTTACTATTAGTGTCAGCAGATCTGCAAACATTGGAGGTGTGTTTAAAGCACGAGCTAAATGCCTGTATTCGTCTAAACACACAAGAATAAATTATCCTAGGAGCTTTTAAACTATAATCGTCAAAATGAGTTGATAAGAGGAAGTATAAGCTCAAAGACCTAGAAAAACTAAAAAGGGTCCTTAATAACACTTCTATTTCACGTAATCCTTGAATACTTAGCCTTTAACCAACATATCCTCGTTCACAGAACTCCTTCCATTTCTTTCTTATATCTCTCTAAAAATTTGATCATGAACTCATGTCTCTCTTTTGCCAATTTTTTCCCTTCTCTCGTGAAGATCAGGTCCTTCAACCAAAGAAGTTTTGAGGCAAAGTGATATATTGCGCTCGGATCAGGCCCATTTAAGTTCATCTTAAGTTTTGGAGGGTTTTTTGGATCCCATTCTAGCTTTCCCAATCCTCTTGGGCAACCATAAGCTCCTGCAAACGCAAATACCCTAGCTATCCCCCTTGCACCCATTGCATCGAGAAAATCTGCATCTCTAAGAACCTTAGCCTCGAGTAACTCGGGCTCGACTCCCTTCTCATGGGCTTCGTAAGACGCTGTTAATATTGTTCTAATAATCAGTTCGGTTTCCCTTTTCGAGAACCCTATCTTCTCAAGGAACCTCTTAGCTTCCTGAGTACTTGCCTTGCTATGCTCGTGATGTTCTGCAACAATCTTTCTAGGAACTAAGTCGTGGAAATAGGCTGCAGGAATGAGAATCCTCATATTTGCTCCTTCCTTTGATCCAATTCTTTTCGCGATATTGACAACACACTCAACATGATCCCAGCCATGTGCGATGTCGTTGAAGCGAACCTTTTCTCTCACGTAATCCTTTATCCTCTTTTCCTCCTCGGGCTTGATTCCCTTCTGTTTCATCCAGCCTATAAGTGCTTTGAATTTAATAATGCCTTATCCAAAGATCCAAAAATATCTCAAATCACAAAAAGAGACTTCACTAAAATGTTAGTACGTGGATCTCTTGGCTCAGGCCAAGCATTTTAGCTAACATTCTGAGGATTAGAACGGTCAGGATTACAACAACAAAGGACTTGCTCAGATCGAGATCGGCTGATTCCTTTGTAGCGAACAAAAATAGGATGAACATCCAAAGAGCCAGTGCTGGCTGTATTATGTATCTGATGCCTATTAGCACCAAGGAATACTCTAGTTCTCCTATCACAATCAGATTAAGGGAGAGCAAGACTCTTATGAACAGCAGAATTAACTCAGGTAGCTGAGCTCTTAGAAAACTCATTGTGAACGATGTAAGAGATGCTTTGACACCATAGATGCCTACAGATAAGCCTACTGCCAAGATGACAGCCCCGATAAACATCAAAAATACTTCTGTCAAGGCTCTTACGCCCCAAAAAGCCGACACTAGAAAAAGCAAACCACCCATACAAAACGACACAAGGGCCGCTCCTTTACCTTTATGGGTGAAAGCCTTTCTAGGGTTCACGCTTAGATCAAAGAAACTTCTTCCAGCCTCTGATAAAAAGGCCCAAGATGATACGGGAGTCTTTTTCAACCTCTGTGGCTTTTTTATTTCTTCTCGAAGGAAATTAAGCAATCTATAGGCTAATATCCCATTCTTGCTTAATGAATAAACGCCCTCCTGATCCTTGTTCAATAGTGGCTCCATCTTCGAGAGATGATAATTTAGCACTCCCGACTGAATGCCCAACTCAGCGAGGAGAGAGCTGTACTTCATGGGACCTCTCTCTGCTAAAAGCAGTATGATCTTCCTCCTCAGCTCGTGGTTGATGCCATCGATGACAGCGTCTATCTCCAAACTTAACACTTGATTGAGCCAAAAAGCCCTGTTTTGTTTTTACTCCATGAATTAAAATAATAAAACTATTAGCATCTCCCACCCACGAGACCTAGATCAAAGTTTGCTTCAATAAGTGAAATCCTTCGAATTTGTATTGTGACGCAAACGATTCCTAGATGGTTGAATGGGTCTCTTTGTTTGACCAAATAGGTTAAGTACTGTTGGCATAGGTCTCTCTCTAATGTCGACAGAGGGCAATGATGATCGAAAAACTGTAGCTATAATAGGAGCTGGGCAAGTGGGAAGTGCTGCTGCCCAGGTCCTTGCCAAGAGTGGTAGATGGAGGGTAATTGCAACAAGAAGGCATATAGATACTGTAAATTACTTAGAGCGATTAGGAGTAAGGCTATCAACCAATAACAAGGAAGCAGCAAAGCAAGCCGACGTAATAATACTTGCTGTAAAGCCCAACAAGGCTGTAGCTGTGTTGAGGGAAATAGCCAATGAGGTTTCTGGAAAACTCGTGATCTCGTTTGTTGCAGCAATCACTTTGGATGTTCTTCGATCGGTGGCACCAAAAGCTGAAATCATAAGGGCTATGCCCAACATAGCTTTAATAGTTAAGGAGTCCTTTACAGCCTACTCCACTTCAAATAACGTTAGAGAAGAAACCAAGAACTTGGCTGAAAGAATTCTAGCTGAGTTTGGTGAGGTTGCGAGGGTTGACGAGTCCCTTATGGATGCTGTTACAGGCCTCAGTGGAAGTGGTCCGGCCTATGCTGCAACGTTTATTGAAGCTCTAGCTTACGCTGGACTAAAAGTAGGTCTTTCCAGAGATGTAGCACTGAGAAGTGCTGCTAGAACTTTGCTTGGTACAGCAAAACTTGTGCTAGATCTCAATTTGCATCCCGCGAGGGTCAAGGAGATGGTGATAACACCTGGAGGAACGACCATAGAGGGAATTTATCATATAGAAGAGAGCGGAATAAGGTCTTCTGTAATGAGAGCAGTCGATGCTGCATCTAGAAGATGTAAAGAGATTACAAGTGCGCTGGAAGAAGCATTTAACAGACATAAAAGAGGTCATTAGGATAACAATCAAATCGAAACTATCTGGAGTGCTATACCGAATCTTACAAGGATCTCAAGAACCCTGAGATATTGCCTGAGAGAACCTAATTAAAGCAAGTAGCAAAATAATTACAGATGTTTGAGATAACGAAGATAAAGCTAGATCCCAAAAAATGTCACAACTGTGGGTTTTGCAGAACAGTCAGTTTGTGTCCTAGTCCCAAAGACTGTATCGGGTGTTTCGTCTGTGTTTGGTCTTGTCCATATGAAGCTAGAGTACCTTACAAACATAGGTCTGATGAAACTGTCGTGATTAAGATTGATGGCACCCAATATGAAGTCCCTAAATGGATCACACTTAAGAGAGCCCTTGAAATTTCAGGCTATGAAATTGGTGCCTTTCCAGGAGAGGGCAAAGTTAGCGCTCCTTGCTCCCTAGGAGGCTGCTACTCCTGTCTTGTAGAGGCCGACGGAAGATTTGTCAGGGCTTGTATCACTCCTGTAAAAGAAGGAATGGAGGTCTTCACAAATAAGGAATCTCCAGCCCTTAGGATAGTCCATGGCCCTGCTCCGCATTCCGTCGGAGGCAAAGCAACTCCTTGGTGGATTAAGGGAGATAGATACATAGAAGTGGCCATCTGGACGGCTGGCTGTAACCTTAGGTGTCCACAATGTCAAAACTATCACGTGACTTACGACAACTCAACAAAACCAATATCGCCAGAAAAAGCAGCATATGTCTTAACGAGAGCTAGGAAGATCTACAGAGTAGATAGAATGGCTGTTTCCGGAGGAGAACCGACAACAAATAGAAAATGGCTTGTAAAGCTTTTCAAAGAGCTTAAAAAGCTGAATCCAGATGAGAAAGCCAGGCTCCATTTGGATAGCAACGGCACGCTGCTAACCAAGGACTACATTGATGAGCTAATTGAAGCAGGGGTAACTGACATAGGAGTTGAACCAAAAGGAGCCAGACTTGAGACTTTCATGAGGATCACTGGCGTTAAGGACAAAGAACTAGCTTCAAAATACCAAAGGACCCAATGGGAAGCTCTCAAGTACTTAGTTGATCAATATCAAGAAAAGGTCTTCATAGGAGTCGGTTTACCCTACAACAGGGCTTTGATAGGCTGGGATGAGCTGCTGGAGGTTGGTGATAAGATAGCATCCATAAAGTCTGACTTGCAGGTGGTTGTCCTGGACTACTTCCCAACTTTCAGGAACAGATCTTTAGTTAGACCTTCTCCAGAGGAGATGCTGAAGGTTAAAGAAGCGCTAAATGCCGTTGGTCTATCTACTGTAATAGTTCAAACTTCAGCAGGCCATTTTGGTCCCTAAATGATATGTACCTAACATCAGTGGATGACCTGTTTATTGGCAAAAAAGAGGAGGAATGGACTAGATTATCCATCCCTCCCACAGGTAGAAGCCCCACCTCATCCTCATCACCCCCTTGTAGAGGGTTGATGAGATGGAGCCTCCATGAATATTGTAATAATATAGGATGGGTTATAAATATTTACGCATATTACATAGGCATGTCTATCTCCGATCGGTGACTGAAGCATCGTTTTAAGATCAAACTCCTTCCTCTTACTGGTGTTTCTGATAATGGACAGCAAGGAAATCAGAGATATACGACTCAAAGCTGAAATAAGCGTCGCTGAGCTTGTTTCTCAGATGAGTAATGCTGGATTTCAGGGGACGGAATTAGGTAAGGCCGTAGAGGTAGTGAAAAGGATGAAAAAGGAGAAAACAACCGTTTTCCTTTGCTTTACAGCAAACATGGTTGCTTCTGGGCTTAGAGGGCTTTTTGCCGACCTTACGAGAGTACGCTTTATTGACGTCATAATCACGACAGGAGGAGCAATAGATCACGACTTAATCAAGGCATATAAACACTATGAAATCGGTAGCTTTGATTTAGATGACAGAGAGCTTCACAAAGCGGGTATTAATAGGCTAGGCAACATCCTGATATCAAATGACAGGTACGAGCTTCTAGAACAGCTTGTTCAGCCAATCTTCCTTCATATAATGAAAGAAGAAAGCACTATTTCGCCGTCTGAACTGTGTAGGAAAATTGGACTAAGCATTAAGGATGAAGGATCTTTCTTGTATTGGGCTTCTAGGAATGAAATCCCTGTTTTCTGCCCCGGGATCACGGATTCAGCAATAGGCCTACAGGCGTTCTTCTTTAAACAGGACAATCCAGACTTTAAAATAGATGTTACTGCAGACATGAAACAGCTCGCAGATATAGTTTTTGAGGCTGAAAAAACCGGTGCTATGATCTTGGGAGGAGGGATAGCAAAACATTACACGATTGGAGCTAACCTCTTAAGAGGAGGTTTGGATTACGCCATCTACATCACAACAGCAGTACATTGGGATGGCTCCCTGTCTGGAGCGAGGACAAGAGAAGCAATATCTTGGGGAAAGATCAAGGAGATGGCAAGCCACGTTACTGTGTATGGCGATGCTGTAATCATATTTCCATTGATAATGGCTAAAGTTCTCAGCGATCTAGGAATTCGGTTGTGAGGGAACACATTTGAAAGAATTACCTCTGGTTCTCACAATAGCTTCTTCGCTTGGATTTCTAACGAAGCTTGTGGACCTAGAGGTAGATGAAAAAATAGATCTTAAGGGATTAAGCAGTTTGTTTGCGCTGATTTATGGTCTAATTATGGTATTTGCCATTAGGACGCTTTTAGAGATATCATCGCTCATCCTTGCTGTTATAATTGCAGTTGTCGCTGCAGGAAAGGTCGACAACTTTCACCACGGTATAGGAGTTGGAACTGCCTTGGCAGGAACGCTAATTCTGGGATCGCCTTCGATAAACCCGGTTCCGTTCTTTCTTTTCCTATCAACAGCACTTTTAGACGAGATTGTAAGCGACTTGGCTGATATGGGAAAGCTAACAGGTCGTCTTGGTAGCTTTTTCAAGATTAGACCTTTCTTGGAGCTTTCTGCTTTTGCTTACTCCCTATATACCAAGCATATTGAGTTCTGGATGTTCATATTCTTATATGATGTCTCATATCAGCTAACAAGCAGGATTTTTCGAAGCAGAATAACCCATCAAGTGACCTAACATGCCTGAAATAGACTTAGCTAAAAGAGTGATTGCTAATCTAGCTTTATACCCAAGAGAGCAGATACTGTTGGTGGAGTCGAATGTTAACATGGTTTTCAGAGGAGGGATCAGGAGATACCCCAGAGGTCCTCCTGAGATCTCAACAAAACTTGAAGGGTGGACCATTAAGCCTAATGGAGCCTTAATTCTAACAAACAGGAGAATAATATTTGCAGCTGAAGGGAGGAAGTTCTTGCTACTTAAAGTCCCTGAAGTCCTTTTTGAGGCCCCTATATCAATGGTTTACTCGGCTAGTGTGGCTGAGGGCAAAGTACGAGAACTTGTGATCTCCCTAGAGACTGGGATCTGGCGAAAGGACAAGTTTTATTTCAGCGTCAAGGATCCAGATAGTTGGGTTAGGAGCATTAATGAACTTATTTCCTTAAACAACAAAACAAAAGACAGTAAAGAAGACACCTCCGAGAAATAATGTCTGTTTGGCTTAGAGCGGACGCATGTAAATGCAAAAACAGGCATTCTGAATTTTATGGAAAGTTAGTTGGGTCGAACGCAAAATATTATTTAGAATTTAGCGTTAACATTCTAGGTCAATTATGGAGGAATTGAGAAAGATTTTATCGGATTTGAAATCTGTGGAGGGGGTTACTGGTATCATACTGATTTCTCCAGAAGGCTTGGCAATGGCCAGCGAACTACCTGAGGCAGTGGATCCAGATCTCTTCAGTGCAACAGCTGTAACAGTCTACGCAGCCTGTGAAAAGACGATGATAGGAATAGATTTTGGAAAACCCTCAATGATATCAATAGAGGCGGACGAGGGCAAGATCTTCTTAGTAAATTGCGGAGAGGGAATACTGGGCGTCTTGTCGGACAACAGGGTTAACTTGGGACTCTTAAGGATCATGCTAAGCAAGACATCGAAGAAAGTTATGGACATGCTAAGTGGCGTCCTCGGTGAAGGACTTAAAGAAAAACAAGAAGAAGAGATCGAAGAAGAAAGCAAGGAAGAGGAAGAAGAAGGAACAGAGGAGGAGGAAGGAGGATATCAACCTCCAGAATATGGACCTGCTGGCTTTTAGGAAATCCATTAAACTCTAAGTCAAATCCCCGCATGCACACCAGATCTCACTAAGAGCATCAAATAACATGTCAAACCCGATTGCTTTAGAGGCTGATATATGGAATTACCCTTATAGGAGAGCTGAAGGAGGCTAACGCTTCAGACAATTCAAAAAGGAGATCCGATAGGACTCCGTAATTTCCTTTAATGAGAGAATAACATTCTTTTATGTCTCCTTGGAAAAGATCCTGCCAGGCTTTGGCTATAGAATTATCCTTCCAAAGATCCAATTTGTTTAGGACGGGAATAATTGGAATCTCTAGCTTCAGTTCAACGATCTTAGACAGGAAAGCAGTTGTAATAGAATCGATCAATTCCCTTTCAGGCTCGTGATCAGCTAGAAAGACTCCTGCTAAGTTCATAATTCTCTTTAACTCTCCTACAACGATCCTTCCTGCCCATCTCAATGCGAATACTTCCATTTGTCCTGGAGTATCGATGACAATGTAATCGCAATCTGACTCTGCGATACTTTCAATTAACTCATCAACTCTTTCAGCAAGAATTTCATAGCCCTTATCAAAGCACCATTGGGGCCCAATCCCTCTGAAGCCATTAATTCATCGACCATAACTATCTTCCTTGCGTCAAAAATTGCATGATACGGGAGATCGTTAACTCCTGGGTCCAAGTTAACAGCACAGACTTTCGTATTGAGCTCCTTTCTAGGCCAATTTACGTAGTTCTTGGTAAGCGTAGTCTTTCCAGAACCTGCAATCCCGGTTATCAAGATCCCCTGCATCATCTCTTCCAATTATTTGATGTTAAAATCATTATTAAGGAACTAATGAGACTAGATAACGTATTTGAGAACAAAACATCTTAGGTTCCCGTAAAGGATTTCCCTCTTCTCCGTGGGCTCGAGAGGAAATATCTCCTCGAACCAATTGTTTCCAACTATTAGGACCATCTTGGTCCCTTCGAGTTCCTTAACACGCTCTGAAAAACCTCTATATAGTCTCAAGGTAGCCCTCTTACTCGCTATTCTCAGTCCGTATGGAGGGTTTGTTACGATAAATTCTGGTTTTGGCTTGTAATCCCATTTTGTTGCATCAGCTTGAATTATTTTTACAGTATCTATAACTCCAGCACTTTTTGCATTCATTATGGCCCCATTAACGTGATTTTTGTATTTCTCGATCCCAGTTATTTCGTATTTCTCTGTGTTTACATGAACTGATGCCTCTTCTTTTACCTCAAGGAACAGAGATGGATCCAGGAAGCGAAATTTTTCAAAGGCAAAATTCCTCCGAAAACTCCCAGGAGGGATGTTTCTGGCCATTAACGCTGCTTCAATAGGAATAGTCCCTCCTCCGCACATAGGATCTAAAAGTGAACTACTCGGCCTCCATCCAGACAGTATTAACAAGCAACAAGCTATCGTTGGCTTTATCGGAGCTGGGTGTTGGTACACCCTGTATCCTCTCTTAGCCAGAGCTTCGCCAGACGTGTTAAATCCTAAGATGAGCTCGTCATCCCTCACTAGGGCTTGGACTTCTACATCAGGATTCTCTAGGTTCACCTTGAGTCTAGATCCCCTTTCATCCAAATAAGAGTCTATTATCGCCTGTCCCACCACTCTAGCTACATCCAGACTAGTGAAATCATGAAATCCGTGCCTGGTTGCTCTCACTGCAAATGTCTGGTCAGGTTCCACATAATCCGAGAGGCTAATACTTCTAGAGTGTGAGTATATATCATTAATGTCTTCAAATCTTTCTCTTAAGAGGAGAATAAAGATTCTGTTTGCGCATCTTGAGAGATAATTGAGCTTAGGTATAAGCTCTAGATCTCCGCTGAAGAAAACCTTGTTTATGTCAACCTCGCATCTAGTGCCCGTAAGTCCCTCTATCTCCCTAGCAACGATATCTTCGAGGCCTAAAGTCGCCGTAGCGTAGAAGTACATCTGTTCTTTTAAATAACTCAGGAGCTGATAAAATTTAATAAATGGAGGACCCTCTCATAAATATAGAAATAGTCGGGGTGAGAACGAGTTAGCTTGCTTTTTAGACGCGTGCACTGCACGCGTCTGAACAAAAGAACTTGACTTCGCCTCGATCACACAAAAATTCCCTAATTTTATCAATTTTCGGGGTGATAAAAATGAGAATAAGAGAGGGCGTTATTATCGCGGCTGGTTTAGGAAAACGATTAGGTCTGGGAATTCCTAAGGCTCTAGTGAGAGTGGGCGGTGCTCCACTTCTTTCTTGGACCCTTTGGACGTTCAAGAAACTTGGAATAAAGAAAGCATTTGTAGTGATCGGATACAAGGCACATAAAGTGAAATCCCTCTTTTCCCACCGAAAGAACACACATGGATTAGACGTGGAGTTTATCTACAATCCATATTATAGGAACGGAAATGGATTCTCTGTTTTGAGGGCAGAAGGATATGTAAGCGACAGATTTCTGTTGTCGGTTGTCGATCACATTTTTGACCCAAAGGGTCTCAAGGGCCTTCCATATGTCGACGGAGGAGACCTAGTCATAGCTGTTGATTCAAAGCCTAGGCTCATAAATCCTGAGGAGGCCACAAAGGTAAGACTGCAAGGGAGAAGGGTAATAGAGATAGGAAAGGGAGTATGGCCCTACGACGCCGTGGATTGTGGCATATTTGCATGCACTTCTGCCATCTTTCCCGCAGTAGCAGAGGCTATTGAGCTTGGCATGGAGGAATGGAACGATGCAAAGCAGATATTGGCGAGAAGAAATTTAGTAACATCATATGACATAAAAGGATCCTTCTGGCTGGATATAGATGTGCCTACAGATTTGAAACGAGCACGAAGACTTGTCAGGAGGATTTTGGGCATAATTCCAGCACCAAAGTACGTTATGATCGAAGAATCTATAGAGGAAATTGAAAGGGTCTAAAAATCCAATAAAACATCTTACTCTCTCTTTTTTCTTCTAGTTTTTCCTAAAGTTAATGAAATTCTTTTTTAATGAAAATGATTATCAATACTTGACATAAAACAACTTAGAGAATTTAAAAACAGATTTCGAAATAGGATGTAAATAGGTAAATCTCATAGGTTTCTTTATACTTAATATAAAGTAAGAAGCGATTGTTTCTAATGAACGAAATTAACGGCTTACTTAGCAGATTGCCACCAGAATTGAAAAAGTTCTTGGAAGGGGATTCTGTAACGCTTCTAATAAAAGGAGCACCTGGAACTGGTAAAACCACTTTGGCTCTGGAAATTTTAAAGGTCATGTCAGAGAAGGGCGAAAGCACCTATCTTTCCACGAGATTATCTCTTGAAAAGATCTCTAGACAATTTCCGTGGATAAAAGAGGACCTCTCCTTTGAAAAGTTGGGCTTTGAACTGCTAAGCGATGTCAGGCTAATAACTCCCGAGTACTTCATCACAAATTTGGGTAAGATAATCAGAAGAACGAAGGGGTGCATAGTTTTAGACTCATGGGATGCTATAGCAAATGAGCTCGATCCGAAAGAGAGGTTGAAAGTCGAGAAAGCTCTAGTAAGCATGGCTGACTCTTCAGGATCTAGGCTAATCTTCATAAGCGAAGAATTTGGCCATCAATCTTTGGAGTACGTAGCAGATGGAGTTGTAACACTTCGCCACATTTGGGTCTTCGGGGAAGGTACCGAAGAGACACATTCCCCTTTTATTAGAAGGAGAAGTGCGAGGGAGATAGAACTTGAGAAATTAAGAGGGGTCCCAATTTACCAAAGGACCTACCTTTTCACCCTTAGTGGAGGAAGGTTTACGTGTCTTTTACCTTATCGTCCAGAGATCATGACAGGATCTATGGAAGCCATACCTGATTTAGATGACTGGCACATATCAACAGGAATCCCAAGACTGGATGAGACAAGCAAGGGCCTACCTAAGAGGAGGTTCTTTTTGCTAGAGATTGGAAGGAGGGTTGGGCTCCGCTTTTATCCCCTCCTTTTTACAATGGTTCAGAACACCATCCTTTCTGGTCGAGGCGCAATAATGCTCTCTAGCTTTCTACCTCCTCCAGAATTTAGAAAAAGCGTAGAGCTATCGGAAATGGGAAGTTCTAGATCGACGGAAACAAGACGAGGTGCTTTCAAAATGATTTTTTTAGGACAGACTTACGAGGAAACAGCAGTTAATTACACAAGAGAGTACGAGCGCCTAAGACATCAACACCAAGAGGTAATAGAGTTCATAGACCTTAACGCGATAGAGAGCAAATTTGGGCTGAAGGAAACAGTATCTTTTCTCTCAGATACAGCAATTAGAGCGTTTGAGTCCAATATGCCATCCGTCCTCCTAGCCAGAGAAGGTATGGCTGCTTTGGAACTTACATCCAGGCTTGTCGCAGCCCACGTAGTTATAGATGACGTAAATGGAGCTCTTGTTAC
>QMVZ01000017.1 GCA_003661365.1 Thermoproteota archaeon
GGATATATCACTAAAGAAGAGAAGCTAGATTTGCTGGCTAGATGCAAATGCGTGATATACAATCCTTTAAATGAAGATTTTGGAATAGTGCCGGTTGAGGCGATGGCTTGTGGGAAGCCCGTTATAGTTAACAACACAGGCTTTCCTCCAATTCTTGTCAGAAAAACTGGTTTTATAGAGAGCATCGAGGATCTCGAGATTTATCGTGGGGGCATCATAACCAAAGGCGACGAGGAATCGGTGGCAAAAGCAATCAAACTCTTGGAAAGATACAAGTGGGACCCTAAACTGATCAGAACTTTCGCTCAACCATTTGACTTTGACAATTTTAGAAGAAAGTTGCTCTCTTTACTCGAGAATTTTAGAAAGGAATTCAACAGCATTTAAACGAAGATAGGACGCTAGCTCTAACTTACTGAGGAATTCATTATTTCCACTAGCCTTTTTGCAAGTTCTTTTGCTGAAAATCTATTGATAAGGGTGCTTTTGCAACGGATGTCTCTTATGAAATCTCCTGCTATAATTTTAGGAAGAATGTCTTTGAACTCTTCTATGTTTGGCGAAACAGTTACTCCACAATTTGCGGCCTTTATTACCTTGGATACCTCGCCTTGATGACTCCCGATGTTTAGTATGAATTTACGCGAAGCCAGATACTCAAACAACTTGGTTGGACTGAATATTTCTCCTCCTGGAATAATAAGAAGAACATCAGCACCTAACATGTGTTCTATCGCTTCTTTGTGGCTCTTGACTCCCTTGTAAGTTATGATGTTCTCTAAGGCGAGTTCTCTTACGATGTTTTTAACCGAAGAATCGATCCAACCAATTATTACAAC
Organism: Thermoproteota archaeon; assembly: GCA_003661365.1. Classification (GTDB taxonomy): domain Archaea; phylum Korarchaeota; class Korarchaeia; order Korarchaeales; family Korarchaeaceae; genus QMVU01. Next base: position 840 of record QMVZ01000017.1, read on the forward strand.
CTGAAAGCGGGAAGAATCTAAAACACCTTCTTGAACTAAATTCGAGATTGCTTCGGCAAAGACCCTGAAAGGAGCTACCCTATCAACGCCAATGGATGGTACTTTGAAAATCCCACCAGTGTAAAGAATAGTAAACTTTCTGTAACGAACTGGTTTTACTCCTTTAAAATCATCTGGATCAAAGGGATTCTCCAATATCCTTACTTTTTCTACGTCTAAGAATGGATATAACTTCAGCATATTCCTTTTCTGAGAAGGATTAACGACTATAACGAAGTCCGCCAGCTTCAAAATCCATTCGTGAATCTTCTTTACTGTCCAAGCATGAAGTTCAGTTGGAAACCAAAGGAGTTCGATGTCTCTATAATCAAGGATAAGAGACCTTCCGGTCATTCTCTTTAACAGCGCTCCTATGACGATATTTACTGCAGGAGGGATGGGGCATAGTATCACGTCTACATTCTCCTCTTCAATTATCTTCTTTGCAACAGAGATTGAGTGAGGAATCCATCCAACATAGATATCTGGCACCATTATCGCTCTAATACTCCTCCACAGCTTTTCAATCCCTCCAAAAATCAAGCCAAGAGAGAAACAATAGGTTCTAACAGTTCTAATGTCCTTGTAATCTTCTTCTTCAAAAAAATCGGGATTTATTTTATCTAACAAAGGATCGGGATTTCTAACAGTCAATACAATCGGGGTCCATCCGAATTCTTCGAGATACTTTACTATCTTAGTGATCGGAATTGCTCTTATCCCTGCTATAGGAGGATATGCGTAGGAAACTACAAGAACTTTCTTCACAGGCATTATGACTCTAGAACACGTAAAAAATCTGATTATTGGGTGTTGAATTAGGGATGCATTGCGGATGAACTCAGCCTCTCTTTCGCGATTGAATAGATATTTCTCTAGCTCTGTATGCTCTTTTACATTTACTCTAGATATTCATAGAGAAATCATGTTTTGATATTAAACGTCTCCCAAACATTTGCTCAGGATGAAACGATATCAAGGATCTTTTTCGACTCTTCTTTTAATCTTCTTACCCTTTGAGGACCTCTAACTCTTAAATCAGCTACTAAATTTTCATCAGAAAAGACCCTTTCAATAGCTCTAGCTAAATCCTTCGGATTAAGATCGCAAAGGATCCCTGCATCGCCTATCACCTCAGGTAAACTCCCGACTTTCGAGGCTATAACGGGCTTCCCACAAGCCATCGCTTCCAAAGCAACGAAGCAGAATGTCTCGTAAAGAGAGGGGATGACGATAACGTCAGATGCTGCATAAACTTCAGGCATCCTCCTATAGGGCAAGGCTCCCAAGTAAATAATCCTTTTAAGAACATTGAGACGTCTACCAAGTCTTAGGATTTCTCTGAGGAATCCTTGGTCCCTTCCCACTATTAACAATCTGCTTGAAAATTCATTTTTTATCAATGCTAAGGCCTTAACCAAAAAATCCAAGCCCTTAGTAGGATTGAGCCTTCCTGCAAAGGTTATCAGAAACTCCGAGTCCTCGACTCCAATCTTTTCTCTGAATTTCTTACCTGAGGCTGAGGGCGAGAAGAAGTCCCTAATTGTGTAAGGAATTCTAACCACAATCTCAGGTCTAAACCTGTACTTCCTTATCGCGTTTTGCCTCTCAAATTCTGATGGAGTTACAACTATATCAATGGCTTCTCTGCTTAAGATGATGTTCGTTTGCACCCATGTAGGGAATAGCATGCCCAAAGGTCCCCAAGGTAGATAACCTCTCCAAGGCCATACTCCATAATCGTCAAAAATTATCTTCCCGGAAAAGCCCATTCTTCTAGCTAGCTTTCCCGCTAAGATTGTAGGAAGGTTAGTACATATTACGGCATCAAAGTCAAGATATTTTTTCGCTAAGTCTTTTATCGCTAGGTAATCTAATCCTGCCCTCAGAGGAATTTCCCCGAAGCGAGAGCTTACAGTAACAAAACCTCTTTCTTCTCCTCTCTTTCCAAGCCCTATGTAGGTTATATCGAATTCTCTGTCAAGTATTCCAGGATAGTGGTTGATCTCTACCAGCAGCTTCATTCAAGGTGTTTCTATGCAGTCGTTATAAAAGAACATCCACACTATTTCGGATAGATGAAGATCTCCTTTGTTAACCATACATTCCTTTCCGGGTCAGGACCTGACAGGGTGATCTTAGAGCTAAGTAAGAGGCTAGCTACAAGACATGACACAAGAATATTTGCGTGTAAATGGGAGGGTCGTGGGGTTTCCCCAGCTCCATGTGCCCACCCTTTTGGTTTCCCGTTCCCTCTGCCTAGCCCACGGCTTCTAAGAGAACTAAACAAGTTCGATGTAGTTAACATCCACTTTTATCCCTTCTGTATGTATGCCCCTCTCCTCAAAAGCTCCGTTGTCTTGACATTCCATGGATGGACTGATGTTCCAGAAACAGAGACACCATCTATCTTATGGGCAAGTAGGGAGGTTGCGATGAATCTGCTGAAAATACCAGCAAAGAAATGCCCACTCATAATCTCAGTTAGTCGATATCTTGCAGAAAAGATTAGAAACGTCTCGAAAACAGTTGTGATTCCAAATGGAGTTGATCTCTCCACATACAGACCAGGAGAGGACAGAGGGTACGTTCTATTCGTTGGTAGGTTGGTCTGGTACAAGGGAGTTCACGAATTGATTCAAATAATTGCAGGCATGGGAATGGACTTGCACATAATAGGTAGAGGTCCTGAACTTGCCAGACTTAAGGGACTTGCTAAGAATCTTGGGATTGAAGACAGGGTGAAATTCCTTGGAACCCTGCCAGAGCATAAACTCGTTGAAGAATACAGGAATTGTTCCTTTCTTGCTTCTGCATCAAAATGGGAGGGTTTCGGGATGCCCTTCTTGGAAGCAAATGCCTGTGCAAAGCCAGTAATTGGTTATAACAGGGCAGCAATTCCGGAGAGGATTGTGCACAGATACAATGGATTTTTAGCTAATAATTTCGTGGAATTAAAGAAGTATATGCATCTATTAGAAGAGGATGAGTCTCTAAGGAAAGAAATGGGTGTAAAAGGTAGGAAAGTAGCTGAAAAACATGATTGGAATCTCATTGCGGCAAGATATGAGAAAATCTTCGAATTGGTTCACAGACACAATCTTCGGAGGTTTCATGAAGATGATTACTTACACCAATTACAGGGCAATGTCTGATATGTGTTAGTAGGAGTTGAAGTTGGTTAATTGAGTCATCTTGAAGGTAAATTTTCTTTTGAATTAGGAATTATCTACTGATGAGGGATTCATATATTGATACATAAGTCTCGGCGACCTTTTTGATATCTCTCAGGGCCTTCACATGATTTTGGGCTTCTCTGGCCAGCTTATTAGCTAGTTCTTTATCGGTGAGAAGGTTAATGATAGCGTTTGCAAACCCTTTAACATCTCCTGTATCCACGTATATCGCTGAATTTGGTCCTATACATGAGATGTTCCACTTCTGATTTGCGCTAACAATTGGCTTTCCAATGCAAGCGGCCTCAAGCAAACTATAGCCAGCATTACCAGGCGCAACAAAAACTGAAGCCTCTCTAATTAGATTCAAACCCTCCTCCCTTGATACTGGACCAACGAAATCCACGAAATCTAGGATTTCAAGGTCCCTGGCTAGCTTCTTAAGGGATTTAAGTTGAGGTCCTCCACCGGCAACAACAAACTTGACTTTAAGCTGGCTGAGAACTAATGGAATTGCTCTTATGAAGGTTTCAGGTCCCTTTACGGGTAGAAGCCTTCCTAGATATAGGACATAATTGCCTTCTGAATTTTCCTCGGTTGTATGGCACCTGATTCCGTGAGGAACTGTTACAATCCCTTCTTGGCGGAATTTGCTTAATATTTCAAACGCTTCCTCAGTGGGTGCCACGGCTATGTTTGCAGCTGTTATAACGTAACTGAAGAGACTGTGATATAGAAGAGGCCTCAAAATCCTTATGTACCATCTTTCCTGGAAGCTTCTACCAACATTGTGGGCGGTTAAAACTAAGGGAATTCTGCCTTTCTTCGAAGCAAGAGCAGCTATGAAAGAGACTACATATTCTTGACCATGAACATGGATTACATCATGCTCTTTACTCAACTCAAAGAAGAAGCTAGGGAAAGGACAAGGATTTGGAATTGAGGGAAGGGGCTTGAAAGAGGGGAATGAGTGGACTTCAATCCCATCAACTTCGCTTGGAACCTTGCTGCAAGTGTAAACAACTGGCTCATGGTCCATCCTTAAGAGTTGTTGACAGAGTTCGTAGACGTGAATTTCCACTCCAGCGCTCACTTCAGGCACAAAATAAGGTGTTACATGTACTATCCTCATGCTTTAACCCTTCTCCTTCTAAACTCAACATATATGGCTGCTGGAAGAGAGACTATCATGCTTACAATAGTTAGACCTTCGCTTAGAACTATGTAGTCCATCTTCTCAAATTTAACTTCAACATCAAAGCTCCCAGAGTTCTCTGGAGAGATCAGCATCATGCCTGGACCTGCCTTAAATATCTCAAGTTTCCTTCCGCCAAGATAGGCCGACCACCCTTTGTAGTAGCTTATCTTTACGAAAAGGGCATCACTAGGCTCCGCTTCGTTTACATGAATTATTAGCTTCTCAGGCATAAGATAATCAAAGCTCAAGGATGCTCCAGACTTTGGACCTGGATTGGAAACCGCTCTAATCATTTCCTCAAGAAGAAAAGACTCTTCACGGTTCAAATGATATACGGCATGATAGGGAAGATTCAAACCTGTCCACAAAACCTTTCCCTTGCCATATTCCATGATCGCAGCTAGAGTAGCTTTGTCTTCATCATAAATCAGTGGAACAGCACCTTCACGCAGGCTTTCGTTGATTGTATAAGAAACGCCATACTCCCCCTTGGTGAACAAAGATGTGTTAATTGGTTTTGATGTCCAATCTCCTACCAAACTCAAGTTGAACTCGCTGTTTCTGGTCCAGCAGTCAGTTATTGGGAAGAGTTCTTCGAGACCTGTTGAAGCGCCGCCGTGAATCAGGTCTCCAGTGTCGAGTATCACAGAGCCCCCCCGTCTCACATACTCCCTGAGCTTATTATAGTAATTGTCCTCATTCAAGTATCTAATTCCAAAAAGGTAAAGAACATCGAACTTCGAGAGGTTTTCGGAGGATTGAGTGTCCATAAATTCTCCACCATAAGCTAGCAGGAAGTCATTTGCTCCTGTTGGAGAAATTGCCGTAAATATGCGCTGATAGTCTGCAAAACTACCAAAAACCAAAACTTTTACAGTTTCTGGCCCTACTAATTCGACCAAAGAGGAGTTGAAATCTTCAACTTCATAGAGAAAGAGGAAATTTGAGACTTTCTTGAGACCTTTTCCGAATCTGGGGTTGTAAAAGAATCTAACGTTATACTGATCTGAGAAATACCTCAAATAAGATGGATCCGCTAAAAAGAGAAGATAATACCAGAAAGTGTAAGCGAAGCTGTTTGTCATTGCTAGCTGGCTACTTCCTCCGCTTAAGCCCAGATCTGTATAAAGATCAAGCCTCCAAATCCACTCTATCATTTCTGTAGCAAGCCTTTCTCCTTTCTTAGCGTTATCCCTCAGCCACAACATCTCAAGCGGGATTTCCGTCTCCAACATTCTGTGATGTGGAGCGATGTTCACAAAAACCTCTCTCATAGCGAAAGAAGATGTGGAGATGAGGAGAAGCGATAGGATAACAGCTGATTTTCTTCTGGAGGATATGACCTTATGAATGATATAACCACCAATTACAGCAGAAAACAGAGAGAAATAGGGAGAAAATCTGTTTGGTAAGGGAAAAGGAACATTTAGTAGCGGGAAAAAGAGAGTTGTGAGGCTGATTATAAAACCAACAGCAGAAAGCCTGACGTAATCCATCCTCCTATCTTTGATAAGAAATGGTAATCCAAGAAGCGCTAGGATTACCTGGCCTACTCCTGGAGACCACAGATTCCTTTTGTATTCGATGCCGAAAATCATCTTTAGGTGATTAAAGACAACTTCGCTTTTAGGTTGAGTAACAGCTGGCAATAATCCTATTTGCCAACCACTAGTGACGTGAGAATAACCTCCCTCTATGAAGAAAGGAATCCACCACCAGGCAGATAACCCAAACCCAACGAGCGCCATTCCTGCGAGAGCTTTTGGCAAACGAAGCGTGTACTCAGGGAGTTTTGCCCCGGGTTTGATTTTGATGAAGAGCCCTGGCTTCATTAGTACCATTAGAATAGAGAAAATTGAAAGCAAGAGAACTGAGATGAAAGCGTTATGGAAATGGGATAAGGATGTGGCAGCGAAGAGGGCGCCACTTATCAACATATCAATGGTTGATTGCGATTCAACAGCTCTAAGGAAGAAGTAAAAAGTCCCTATGAATAGGAAAACTCCGGTAATCATAGGAATGGCTCCAACATTCCAAAAAGAGTACAAATTGTACGATAATGAGAACAGGATTGAGGATGCAAGAGCTCCAGCCTTACCTAACCCAAGCTTTCTTGATAGAAGATAGAGGAAGGCAGACCCTAAGCCGAAAAAGAGGTAAGTGTAAACCCTGTAGGCTTGGAAAACTGGAATTCTGAGGATCCATCCAATGAAAGCCATCGCTATGTGCGAGAAGGGAGGATAAAACCTTAGTGCAGGACAGCCGAAGAACCAACCGTCGTTCCAACGAGGAAGCCCAGGGAGGTACTTCATGATCCTGTTGACGAGTGGCATGTGCATCAATGGAGAGCCTTCCCAAGAGGCCCATTTTGGCACTCCTGGAAACACGACGCCAGCTATGACTGCTGAGACAAAAAACGAAATTAATACCAAAAGAGCATCCCAGAGAGCCTTTCTTACCCTCAATTTACCCCCTCTCGCTTGGAGAGCTCCTCCAGTCACCCATATAAACGCCACTTCACTAGGGACAGAAGCATCTTAAACGGATCCCTCAAAACATTGACCCTTGAAGAACCCCTGTAGACATATTTCACTGGGACATAAGAGATAGAAAATCCCTTCTTGGAAGCTTTAACTAAGATCTCAGCGTCTATTTCGAATCCTTCTGATTCAATCGGCCAAATTTTCTCGATTACCTCGCTCTTAATGGCCTTTAGACCTGATTGAGGGTCAAGAAAGTCTTTACCGAAAAGAACCCTCAAAATTAGCCTGTGAAAGGAGCTCAAGATTTTCCTTAGCAAGGATCTCTTTACATCAATCCTTTGAGCCACTACCAAATCAGCCTCTCCCCTCTCGATTTTTTCAATCATCTCTGGAATTTTCTCTGGCGGATACTCCAAGTCCGCGTCGATCAATACAATTATATCCCCCTTGGCTTTTTCCAAGCACTTCTTTATGCCAAAACCCTTTCCCCTCCTCTCACTAAAGCTTAGAAAGTAAACTGATTCATATTCCCTCGCAATTCGCTCTATAATAAGAGGGGTCTTGTCGCAGCTCCCTTCTTGCTCTAGGAATACCTCAAAATTATATCCTTTTGAAGATAGTACCTCGTATACCCTTCGAAAGCACTTTTCTATCGTTTTCTCTTCGTTATAAGCTGGTATTGTCACCGAGATCATTAGCACCGCCTCTTTCGAGCTAAATAGAGCACTAACAGGGTTGCAACTATTGGAACGAGGAAAAGGGGCATTTCAGATATCACCGTTCTACTTATCATGTATGGGCCCTTTTCATCCTTTAGAGTAGCTCCCTCATAGGTTCTAGCTAATATATACACATCTTGGTATTCGTACTGAATGTCACTTATCTTCGCACAGAGCACGATGCTCGTCCCAGAGATATAGACGTATGTTGTTGAAACTGCAACCCAAGAAGTTCCGTCCCACGTATAAAGGGTTCCATCGGAGGCAACCCTATAATCATAATATATTCCTCCTATGTCGAAGCCTCCAGCCTTTGTATCAAGGAAAACATCGTATTTGTAGAGGCTTTTATCGGGTTGAGCTGATTCAGCGAACCTAAAGAATACATGTGTTTCATTGAATGTACCATAAAATGATTTATCGTCCACATTAGATGGCGAGGCATCACCGAAATCATCCGAGCCAAATTGGTACCATCTCCGGGGCCAAGGAAGGTTAGAACTAACTATTGTCTGTAGAGTGAGTTCGTCTTCCACCAAAGTTAGAGAAAATTTAGCTTTTAACTTTGTTATGACATCTCCTGAAGCGGTTATAGGAAGATAAATGTTTACTATGAGAACCGCCGTTTCTCCAGCTGCAACTGTTACATCGGGTACCCCGTTGTTATTGCTATCGATGTAAATCTTATCCCAATCTCCGTCCCCGTTAGAATCATAGGCAATATGTACATCCCCAGAATTAACCATATCCTGCTCAAGCCATAAGTCAATACCGGCTCCTTGAGTGGAATTGCCGTATAGATCAAAAATCACGTCTGCGTTTCCGTTGTTTATCAAATAAACATTATAGCTAACATTTGAAGCTGGAAAACCAGAAAATCCTTCGTTAGGACCAAAATAGAGTCGATACGCTCCTGGAGCTTTAATAGGGACATCCTGTTTACCTGTGACGCTTGTATGGGCGTGCAAGGACGCGCCACTCCATAGACTTGATTCATTAGGTCCAGCAAGGTGTGCTCTCCAATAAAAAGCAAAATCACCAAGGGAAATCAATGCGTTAGAATCGGTGATCGTAAAACAGTATTCAATAACGTCTATATTTGGTCCAGGAATAATTGTTGGACCGCTTACTGTAAAAACTCCATCATCTGGGCCATAAATTTCAGGTATTTTATCTGGAGGAGTGCTAGTATCAACCAATGGACCAATGAACCAGTATCCAGCTTCATCCACTCCTAAATGTCCTGAATGGTCGTCATAATCATGTTGAATACAAATAATGGTATCAGCACCATCGTATCCGCTCACAGTAAGGCGGTATGGAACCCATTCCATTTCATAATACGAAAAAAGCAGACCTCCCGTCCATTTTCCTTGATCGATTCTCCATCCCTGTAGCGTGTAGTTCGTCTTTCCTTGGACAAGCACGAGGTTAGAAGATGTAATTATCAATGAGATGATAAATGTGATCATAATTAACAAAAACATGTATCTATAAAACTTGAAAATATTAAAGCTAACCATTTTTTTCACCTCCTAAGGCCTGTTCAAATTCAAAAGATATGCCACCAAGGAATCTAGTCTCTAAAAACCTCCCATTCATATGAGATTTCTGAATTCTTACAAAAAACCCTTTCCTCATGAATGAGGAAAGTATTATTGGGCATTATCAGCTGAATGAAGAAATCAAATAAATAAAAACATCTAGCATTAGTATCTATCCTCCAAAGCATAGTTTGTAAGTTGACCAATAGCGATTCCGGCAAACGCTATAAGGTAAAGAAAATCAAGGAATGTCCCTGCAAGATAGTGAACTAATACGAAAACGAAAGTTCCTAGATGGTATAGACTAGCTATGGTAAACGCTAACCTAAGTATGTTCCAACCAACTGAGAATAGCATTGTGAAGGCTAACCAAAAGAGTTTAATGCGGAGTGGCCCTCTGAGTCCAAAAACTCCAATAGAGAAGGCAACAGATATCAGTATAAACATTAAAACTCCAGAACACGTCCAATCAACCGTAATCCAAGTTAGTCTGGTAGGGATGCTCCAAAAAGCATTGTATATTAAGGTGGCAGCCATCATCGGAGTAATAATAAACCACAGTATCTTGAATGGAAACGGGATTTTCCTTAACTTCCAAATAACGAATGAAGCAAGGATTAGGTTTAACAAGATAAATACCACAGTGGATGGGTCTGGTTTTTCATAGGGAATTGGTAGCTCGAAGGTGGGTCCTCCTGCTGTGTATCTCAACGGAAAGATCTGAAAAAGAGGCCTTGCTCTTCCTAGGTCAAATAAATGATACTGAACGTTTGCCATATCTAATAAATTTGCAATTAGCCTTGCCTGAAACCACCAATAACTCAAGAAGTTAGTACCAACTAAGTAAGTTGCTATTGTTGAGATAATTAGACCTATTATGAAATGAACTTTATTAAAACCGGGGGCCCAGAAAGCTCTTCTTACCTCTTCGTCTGTGCTTGCCAAAGATCCGCCACCTTAAACTTTTCAGGCAATATCTCTCTCAATGAATCAACTACACGAATTCCTTTTGCGGCGTAGATCTTGGTCTTTCCGAGGGTTCCTCTCTCCATATAGACAGCATCGCTAGATACGAGTCCCCCACCTTCTCTAGCTATTCCTATCACAACCCCTCTGGCTACGTATACAGACCCATGTGCATCAACACAATTCCCTATAACTGTTTCTCCTCCAATGACTAGATCTCCCTCAACAACCAATGACCTACCTATTCCGTTCCTGGGTCCTATGAGAGCATCTCCCTTGACATGAATTCCTCCCTTGATCACGACATCGCTTTTTGTAGTCAGATTTCCGCATACAATAAGGTTGTATGGAACAAACTCTTTCGCCGGAATCGTTATGTCTCCCTTAATCCTTATCGTCTCAGCTCCTTGGAGCCATACTTTTTGGGACTTCAAATACGGAGGCTTTTTCCCTCTTTCTAATTCCTTAAGAGCACTACCTATTAGACCTAATTCCTCAGCCCTGTGTAAAATCAACAGCTCTGGAATGTCTATGCCATGTTTAACCAAGATCTCTTCTCTTAGCTTCTCTATTGTCAGTTCGTTAAATTTATGCCTAATGAGTTTGTCAATAGAAGGCAACCATTCTACTTCAACTATCATTGTTAGCTTCCCTCCAATTCAAGAGGCTTCTTTGAAGGGTCACATATCTCAAATCCTCTCACAGCGCAGACCTCCTTAACTTCACAGCATTCAACTGCTTCTATTATGGAGTCAGATGTAACTTTAGCTATTTTGCAATCTCTTGAAATCACAATTTTCCCTTTTGCATCGATCCACCTATCAACTAGTGTGTTTTGACCCAGATAAACATCTGAATCTGAAGCCAAAAATCTTATTACGCACTCAGAACCAACCCTAATCTCTCCCGTTGCATAGGCGCCTCCTAAGATCTTACATCTGTTTCCTAGTCTCAGATTACCTATTACTATGAGTAAATCTTTGATTGAGGTTTGGTCTGGGATAAATGTGTCCCCATAAACAAGCCTGAAATACCCAAGTTCGGGATGAAACTTAGGTTTTTCCCTGAGAACTTTTTCAGGAGATAAATCTTCCATATCCCTTTCTTTCGTGATAATTCCAACTTCAATTGCTGGTTTCACTCTTTCCCTTAAAATCAAGGCCTCATTCCTGTCAGTAACTACTCTATCCAAGTTTATGAAGAGAGGTCCTGGATCTACGGGTTTTTTATACTCAAGATACCCCAAAATAAAAGGCACACAAGCAACAGCAGTATATAGTGCGAATAGCACGAAATAGCCTATGTTCATTTCCTTTTCTCCCTCTTTTCCCCTCCATTTAGGTATTTGATACCGTTTCCATTGTGTTGAGTCTTATACCAGTTGTTCTTATGGTTGTTTCTATTATTGTTGTTCCTTAGATTATTATAATGCAAGAACCCATTTCCAGCCCTATCTGTTTTGTCCCAATTTCTCTTAAATTCCCGTTGTTTTCTATGGAGAAGAATAGCCTCAAAGAAGGCAACGGTACAAACCCATACGCTATGTACCACAAGCAACAGCATCGATGGAAGGAGCCAAATAGCCCTCTTTCTTCCATCAATATAAGCGCTTGCGGCTACTTCGTTTAACATCGCGAAATTCCCCAGGTTAATGTAAGCGATAGTTGCAGGGATGGCTATGAAAAACGAAGACCATGCGGGGGGGATGAAGAGGTAAGAGATTAGACCTAGTATCCACCCTGAAAACATTAGGAATGGAATCAAGAATACTCCTAGGAGAAGAATTCCGTCAACTTTCTGCCAAAAGGTCAGGAACGGAGACTTGATTATTGGAATTAGATGATCAAACAAGCACTGAATATGCCCTATAGCCCATCTTCTAAGCTGTCTGCTCCTCTGCTTCCATGTTGGAACTGCTTCTTCATAAGCTTCAGCCGGATTGACATAGACTACCTTCCATCCGGCTAAGAAGACCTTGAACGAGAGATCCGTATCTTCCGCAAGCTTTGTTTCATCCCAGCCTCCGATCCTCTTCAGGACATCCCTTCTGAATCCTCCTACAGTTCCACCGTATAGGATTATCAGGTCTAGGTTATACCTCGCTTGTTGGTCCACTTGATATCCCGCGGCTCTCTCGAGATCTAACAATCTAGTAGTTAGACTATCAGGCGAGTTTGCTGGAACAACCCTACCCATTACTGCACCCACTTCTGGATCATAGAACGGTGCGACCAGCCTTTTGACGCAGTCTTTTGAGGGCAGATAGTCTGCGTCAAATGTGATAATGATTTCATTGTGCACGAACTTCAATGCGACATTCATGGCCTCTGGCTTTCCATGTCCTCCCGTCTCAGTTCTATGAACTGCTTTTATGAAGGGATATTTCTCAGCGAATTCATCTATGATTTCACCAGTTCTATCCTCAGAACAGTCGTTTAATGCAATCACTTCATACATTCCATTTTCCTTAGGATAATCCATCTCCACAAGTCTCTGCAGGATGTGGGGTGCTACCATCTCCTCATTATGCATGGGTACTATTATGCTTACACTTGGTAAATAATGCCCAGCCAATTCTTGGTATGCTCTCTTCTGTCTGCTATATAATCTACTCCATGTGAACTTGTAATGTCTTATTGCATAGGCAGTCATGGTGGTGAAAAGCACGATGAACGCTATTTCAATCAACATAATAGTACACCTTGGGATTTTGTATAAACGAACTTATCCTGTCTTTAGATGTCTATCTATGAAGATAGATTTAAAAAATGTATTGTCGGAGGTGAAAAATTGGATGATAATAATCAATTGATTAAATCTAATTAACATGCTTAAGAACTAAGACTAATGTACGAAAAAAGAAAAAAGTGGAACAAGATCCATTCTTTCAAGATCTGACAGGAGGCTCTCTGGAGAATGCATTTATTAACGTTTGATTGAAAAATTCACAACGTTTCATCGAGTTCCTATCATTCCAACGATTTGGGGCAGGTAGGCAAGAAATTGAGCCAAAGCCGCAGAAATTGCCCCAATTGCAAGAGCTCTTATCCAGTCAATGTCAAACCACTTTTTTATTAATGCTATGCCTACCATGACAAAAATAGCGATTCTTTGCCATATTTCAGATTCTGGAAAAACTAGTCCAAGGAATAGGTGCACTAACGACATTATGATAGTCAAGCTCACTATCGAAATAATTCCTTTCTCTTTTTCCGATGGAAGTATTAGCTTCTGCGAAACCCAAATCAGTACAGTATATACTATGAAATTTGCAAAGGTGCTCTGACTTACCTCTCTAAACGGGATAACCATGTTGGATCTAAGTGCTAAGTTGTGCTTTCTTTAAAACCATTCTGCTATCTAGGGTGCTGAGAATATCTAGCCCCAAGCCAGCCCTTCAACTTCGTTCCGAAATTTCCTACCAAACATTTTTCTGATGCCGCCATTTTCCATACTAAAGGTGGTTTGGTGTCTCGAAAAGTAAAGACAGGAATGGGGTTCGAGATAGAAATACCTGCCTCATATCTCCAACTAAAAAAAGAGGCAGAAGAAGCCATTTCAAGTATTGTAGGAGGGTATCCTAAGGCCGAGAAGATGTGGGAGATTATGAAGGAGGATGCTGAGGTCAACGCAAACTGGGACATGGCAGACTACATAACAACGTCAAAGCTACATTACAACGATCATGGAGAAGTTCACGCAAAAATTGTGGCGGCGAACGCGTTAAAGATGCTCAAATTGCTGCTAGAAGACGGCGTTCTTCCCGACATAATGAAAGAGAGGGCGGGCGATGAAGATGATGCTCATCTCATCGTAATGACAGGAGGACTTCTTCATGACATAGGAAATCAGGTACACAGGGAGATGCATAACCTGAGCGGGGTTTACTTAGCCATACCTCTCTTAAACAGGCTTCTTCCGAATATTTACTCTGAGCGAGAGCTGATGTACGAGGTTAGGGGGCATGTTCTGCATACTATATACTCCCACGAGTTCGAAATGGACGACCTTACGATAGAGGCTTCTTTAGTAGGAATAGCTGATGGAACGGATATGACAAAAGGAAGGGGAAGGCTTGCCTTTGAAACAGGAAACGTCAACATCCACACGGTCTCTGCTCTCTCCATAGAGAGAGTTGAGATAGAGAAAGGGGAAAGGGCTCCTGTTAGGATAAAAATCTGGATGAACAATAGCGCAGGGATCTTCCAAATTCAAGAGACATTGGGAAAGAAGATATCTCACAGCCGCCTAAAGGGAAAAGTGGAGATTTATGCAATTTCCCAGCCAGAAGGCGTTCCAACCGATAGCAGGATAATCCATCGCCTCTTGTTCACAGAAAAGGGCTTTGAGGCTTTTTGATTAAGCTTGCCCTCTTTTGGTGAACCCAAATGGGCAGGTTTCTCCCAGGTAAGCTACCATATGAATTCCTCCAAAAGCTCGTTTTCACCAAACTAGGAATTCCAGATAAAAGAGTGCTCGTCGGTCCCTCCATAGGAGAGGATGCAGCCGTGATTGAGTTCGGAGATAGGGTCCTGGTAATGGCAACGGATCCAATTACAGCAGCTACCAAGGACATAGGTTGGCTTTCAGTTCACATAAACGCGAACGACGTCGCGTCTTGCGGAGTAAAGCCCATATGGTTCTTGTGTACCATTCTCTTGCCAGAAGGAAGCGACGAGAGCATTGTAGAAGAGATACTTTCGCAGATTGATCGAGCTTGTAAGGAGCTGAAAATAGCGCTCATAGGCGGACATACGGAGATAAGCGCTGGTCTTAATAGGCCTATAATTGTCGGATTCATGATAGGAGAGGCCCCCAAGGACAGATACGTCAGGACAGGAGGCGCAAAACCTGGAGATTCAATATATTGACGAAGGGAGCCGGGCTTGAGGGAACTGCTGTATTAGCCTCGGAGCTTGAGGACAACTTGGTTCCTTCCCTTGGAAAAGAAATCGTTGAGAGAGCTAAGAGAATGATGTATGAGATAAGCGTAGTTAAAGATGCGATGGTTTTGATGGATTCCTGCGAAGTGCATGCGTTACACGATCCAACTGAAGGAGGGATATCGAGCGGCCTATGGGAGATTGCTGTTTCCTCTAATGTCTCGATAGAGATAGATGCTAGCTCTATTCCAATTAGAGAGGAGACGAGAAGGATATGCTCACATCTAGGACTTAACCCTTTGAACATACTCTCCTCAGGGGCCTTGTTGGCTGCTGTGAAGGGAGAGGAAGCAGAAAAAGCTGTAAAGACCCTGGAGAAAGAGGGGATCTCTTCAGCAATCATTGGAAACGTGAAAAAAGGAAGAGGAGTTTGGGTGATAAGAGATAAGGAAAGAATAGCCTTGAACCCGCCGCCAAGGGACGAAGTATACGAAGTTCTTGAGTCTTTGCTTAGCTCTAGGTAGATGCAAGGCACGTCAACTTTCTGCCGCGTCTCTCCTTGAAACGCGGGGAGCAGGCATGAATTCCACGGTTGGAACTCTCCTAACTATTGGCTGCGGGTAGAGTTCCATTAGAGCGTAAACTTCGGGCGGAACATTATCGCTTACTGGAAGCCCCAGTTCCTTGGCCTTCTCGTATGTTATCGGGTAATCGTGGGTCCACCTTCCCTCAGTAAGAATCCTGGCGACTTCTTCTGCCTTCTCCCTACTCATCTTGTCCTCTAGAAGCCATACAACGAATTCTCTTACCTGATTTATCGCTTTTTCTGCCATATCTGCCATAATTAGGGTTTCATCATCTAATTCGTCGGGACTCTTTTGCTTTACAGCCTTCAGGATCGAAGGAGCAGGATATCTTCCGAGCTGAGGATCTATTGGTCCAAGAACTGCATTTCTATCCATTATGATCTCATCAGCTGCTAGGGCAATCAGGGTGCCACCACTCATTGCGTAGTGAGGCACTATCACCGTGGTTTTCGCTGGATGATCTTTTATTGCCTTAGCGATCTGTGTAGCAGCAATAACTAGACCTCCAGGGGTGTGTATGATTAGGTCTATTGGTCTATCCTTTGGGGTTGCTCTAATGGCCCTAAGCACCTTCTCGGAGTCATCTATGTCTATGTACCTGTAGAATGGGATTCCAAACAAACCAATACTCTCCTGTCTGTGGCAAAGCGTTATCACGCTTGATCCCCTTCTTCCTGCTAACATGCGAAGCAACTTTGCTCTAGATCCTAACAGGGCTCGGTGTTGGAGCTGTGGAGCCATAAGCAGGTAGAAAACGAAGATCCACCAGATCAAGGAGGTAAGCATGTCGTACATTTCAATCCCTGTGCTTGCTAGGGAAATGCATAACTGATAACTCTTTCTGCCTTAAAGCTCTCTAAACAAAAGAAGAAAAGAGTCACAATCTACCACTCTTAGTGCTTTTGACAAAGTTCAACTAAGGTGCGAAAGACTTATTATCCAGTATATCGTTATACGTATAACAGTATAACGTAAGGAGGGATGATGGTGGAGGAAGGAGGAGAGGATTGGGAGGAGAGATGGGAAGAATTCGAGAAAAGATGGGAAGAATGGGCGGACGAACTCAGCAAGAAAATCGGATTGGCGATAGAGAAAGCTATGAGAAGCGCATTTAGAGGTGCAA
>QMVZ01000018.1 GCA_003661365.1 Thermoproteota archaeon
ATCTGTGTGCCAGGCTGTCCAGCGCAAGGAGAACATGTAGCCGAAACATTGACACATTTAGTGCTAACTGCGAGGGGACTTTTGCCGATTCCAGAGCTTGATGAGCACAACAGACCTAAGTTCATATTCGGAAAAACCGCACATGAGAATTGTCCAAGAGCTGGGACTTTTGCAGAGGGTGAGTTCTCAGAAAAGTTCGGCGAACCTTACTGCATGGGGTTGCTAGGATGCAAGGGACCAATAGCTCACTGCGATGTCCCCAGAAGAGGATTCGTTGAAGGAGTTGGCGGCTGTCCAACCATTGGTTCGATTTGCATCGGTTGCACCGAGCCAGAATTTCCAGATCCTCCGTTCTCACCGTTCTTCAGGAAGGCTCCGCCCATGATCTTTACTGTTGAGGCCTTCAGGGACATAAAAGGCAAGATATATGCGATTCTTCATAGGTTGAAGCCGAGGGTGATATGATTATGGTGGCAAAGGAAATCTATATTGAGCCCTTAACAAGGATTGAAGGGCATTTAGCAATTCATGCGGTTGGAGATCTAGAAAAAAAGAGGTATGTTGATGCTCACAGCTACGCAGTTATGTTCAGAGGATTCGAGATAATACTAAAAAATAGGGAGCCAGCAGATGCAATTTGGATAACACAAAGGATCTGCGGCGTTTGCCCAACCCCGCACGGTCTGGCTTCCGTTCAATGTGTAGATATGACTTACAACGTGTCTCCGCCTCCTTTTGGTGTTGCTATCAGAGACTTCATTCACATATCTGAGCAGTTATATGATGCAGTGCTTGGCTGTGGAATTCTAGAAGGGCCAGATTATAGTGAACCAGTTGTTAAGGAGTTAAACCCAGATTGGTGGGATAAAGCCAAGGATACAAAGGCTGAGAACAGAGACCTCCACGGTTATGGAACGATTGCAGACATAATGAGCGCTCTCACCCCTCTAAAGGGAACTTTGTGGCTTAGATGCTTGCAACTGTCGAAAATGGGTAGAAAGATGGCATCACTCTTTGGAGGCAAACATCCTCATGTTAACTCATTTGTTCCTGGTGGAGTAGCAAAGACGGTTACGCCTTCCGACTTAGAGATGTTCTCTGCCATGTTATCACAACATATTGCGTTCACGAAAGAGTTCGTTACCGCTTTCGATGATCTACTAAACTTTGTGTTGGAAATGGGTTATGAGGAAGCTGGAAAGAGGGAAGCAAATCTGATAAGCTACGGTTCTTATGAAGATCCTTATGCATACACTGGAAAGTACGAAGACTTGTCTAAGTGGGGAGAGAAGAGAAAAGTAACTCCTGGTGTGGTCATAAAGGGGAATTTGGTAACAACTGATTTATCAGAGATAAACCTGGGCATCAGGGAATTCATAGCCCACTCATATTATGAAGAATGGGAGCAGACGCGTGCACACCCATTGATAAGTGATCTTTCAGTTTGGCATCCGTGGAACAAGGAAACAAAACCAGCGCCTGGCAAACCAAGAGATTGGGATGGAAAATACTCTTGGGGCACTTCGCCGAGATGGGAAGATTGGAAGAAAAGGTTTGATGGTAAAATCCACGCCGTTGAAGCAGGTCCCATTTCAAGAATGTGGACGACAGCTAAGGCTCAAAAGGTAGATGAATCAACTGGAAGCAGTGTCAAATTCACGTTACCAAAGGCTACTGTGGCTGGATTTAGAGTATCTGATGAGTTAACGTTTGAATGGAAGATTCCAAAGGCAGTTAATGCTGTTGAAAGAATAAGGGCCAGAGCTTATTATCACGCATATTCAGCATATGTTGCCTACAATTTGCTTCTCAACGCCCTAGAAATGGTTAAGAAGGGTGAAACTAAGATTTGGAATGAATATAAGAGACCTAAAGAAGGAATTGGTGTAGGCTTAATTGAGGCCATGAGAGGAGCACTAGGGCACTGGTGTATAATGAAAAACGGTAAAATATACAGGTATCAGGTAATCACTCCATCAACTTGGAACGAATCACCAAGAGGTATTGAGGGTGAGCCAGGTCCCTATGAGGATGCAATCATTGGCACTCCAATAACAGAGCAAGGCGAAGAACTCGACGGAATAGATGTGGTGAGAGTTGTAAGAAGTTTTGATCCGTGCCTTGCATGCTCAATTCACGTATACAATGGAAGGAAGAAAGGTCCCAAGAAGGAGATATCTCCGTACATTAACCTCTAATTCCCCTTTATTTTTTCGAGAATAATCTCAATCGTTCTGTCTATTGCTTTTTCGACTTCTTCTGATAGCTTTAATCCAAAAGATAAGTCCTTAGGTTTACAGCCTATGATAATGGTCCTTCTAGGTAGGATGTTAAGTGAACTCGCTAGTTCTATTATCTTTTCTAAATCTATTTCATGCAAACTAAAGTTAATAACCCCTACAACTTCTTTTTGGTTGATTTTCCTTGGTTTTGGCTCTATTACTTTTATCTCTCCAGCTTTTCCTTCAAAATCTATAGCATCAACAAAAATTACCTCATCATAATTCTCAAGATCGAAGATTAAGTCCAATCCACTTGTTCCATAATCCTTTACTACAACATTCTTTGGTAGACTCATGTTTTCTAACTTATTAACTACTCTAGGGCCAAATCCATCGTCACTTCTTAGTAAATCACCTATTCCCGCAATAAGTATCTTTTTGTCCCTCAAACCATCGAGTGCGGATTATTTGACAGTTATAAATAAAGTGATCTAGCAACCAGACAATAAATGGAGTCCTATTAGGAAAAAGAACGTTCTAGATTTGAAAACTATAACATTAAAAAAGCCATTCTTCGGAAAGAAGTTGGTTGAAGAGGGTTGTGTCTAGGCATACCCGCAAAAGTAGTAGAGGTTAGAGGAGAAGTCGGGATAGTTGAGTTCGGTGGAGTCAGAAAGGAAGTTGATGCCTCCTTAATTGATGTAAAGCCAGGAGATTACGTTATAGTCCATGCTGGAGCAATGATCTCGAGGTTAAGTCCAGAAGAAGCCCAAGAAACGATAAAGTTGTGGGAAGAGGTCATAAGAAAACTTGAAGAAGCTAGCATATCCTAGGTACGATCTCTCCTGTTGGTCTCTCTAAGAGACGCAAGCCTCCAGCGACTGTTTTTAGAAGAACAAAACCTGGTCTTCCTTCCCTCGCTTCACCTATTATGGTGGCCTCCTTAGCTCCCGCATTCCTTAAAGCGTCTACTACGCTATCAGCTTTCACAGGGTCTGCCGCCATAACAACCATCCCTTCATTAGCTAAAGACAGAGGGTCTACTCCTAACATCTCACAGTAACTTGAGACCTCTTCTCTAATTGGTATTCTTTCCTCCTCTACGAATATGGTTAATCTACTGGCTGAGGCAAAGTCGTTTAGCGTCATTGCAAGCCCTCCCCTAGTTGGATCCTTTGCGGTCTTTATCCCTCCAACCTTCAGGGCCGCTCTGACGAACTTGGTTACAGGAGCCACATCGCTCCTTAAGCCTCCTACAACACTAATCCCTTCTTGAGCTGCCAGTATCGTTGCTCCGTGATCTCCAACTGTTCCAGAAACTATTATCTTGTCCCCTGGGCGTATTCGATCTGCCTTAAGGAGATTCTTTCTCTCCACAACTCCAATGGAGACCGTACTTATAACAACGCCATCTAATTCCCCTTTTGGAACTACTTTGAAGTCTCCACCAATAAGGGCAACTCTTTCCTCTTTGAGAATTTTTTCCATCGATTCTAATATTGCTTGAAGCTTTTCTACTTCAAAGCCTTCCTCTACAACTATCGCATCTAGTATCGCTAATGGAACGGCTCCCATCACTGCAACGTCATTTATAGATCCGCAGATGGCCAAGCTCCCTATGTTGCCTCCAGGAAAGAATAGTGGTTTCACGGTGTAGCTATCTATTGAGATTACCACATCTCTTTCTTCCCCAAGTGGTATCGTTGAGCCGTCCTCCATATCAGGAAGTCCTATCCCATCCCTGACTCTTGTCAATGAGAAGATTGGGGCTATTTTTTCCTCTATAAACTCGAGCATTTCTTTTCCTCCAGAACCGTGAGCCAGCGTTATTTTCAATCTAGATCAATGGAGTTTTCCCTTATCATCAATTAATAAATAGTAGAAGATCACTAGGGAGTTGATGTCTGGCCCGCTACGGATAATAGAGAAGGAGTACAGAGGGATGGGAGAGATAGGGAAGAGGGCAGTCAAGGTTATAGCAAAGCTAACCGGCGAACTCCTGGAACGCCATGATAAGATAAAGATAATGCACGTTTGTGGAACTCACGAGGATACTGTCACAAGATTTGGCTTGAGAAACCTCATGCCAAAGGGTCTCCAGCTGGTAGCTGGCCCTGGCTGTCCCGTTTGTGTGACTCCTGCCTCAGTAATAGACTCTGCAATAGAGCTGGCAAAGGAAGGAGTAAGGATCTTCACGTATGGAGACCTTTACAGAGTTCCTGGAAATAAAGAAAGTCTTTCGTCAGCTAAAAGCTCGTATGGTTGCGATGTAAAAATTGTCTATGGGTTTAAGGATGCCATAAATTCCTTTGATGGGAAAGAATCTGTCTTCCTAGGCGTTGGATTTGAGACCACGGCTCCCACTACCGCAGCTATGATAGTAAGAGGGAAGGTTCCTAAAGCAATGTCGTTACTTTCAGCCTATAGACTTACGGCCCCTGGTTTAGATCATGCAATGCTCCTTCACAAGGAGAGAGGGATTCCTTTAAAGGGAGTAATTGCTCCTGGACACGTCTCTTCAATCATCGGAGCCAAAGCTTGGAGTTATTTGGCTGATCATTATGGTCTTCCTGTAGTTGTAGCGGGCTTTGAGCCGTTAGATTACGTTCTTGCAGTTCTAGAAATATTGAGGCAGATAAAGGAAGGAGATGCAAGGTTAGTGAACGAGTACAGAAGGGTAGTAACATGGGATGGAAATGTTAAGGCTTGGAACTACGTTATGAAAGCTTTCTCAGTAGTTGATGCATATTGGAGGGGAATTGGTGTGCTCAAAAACAGCGGTCTTAACCTAAGGAGAGAATTCTCCCCCTTAGACGCTGTGAAGAAGTACTCCCTAAGCCTAAGAGATAAGCAAAATGATCTACCTACAGGTTGTAGGTGTGCTGAGATAACCTTGGGACTCGCTGTCCCAACCGACTGTCTCCATTTTAACAAGAGTTGCACCACATCACATCCCCTAGGTCCCTGTATGGTAAGCAGAGAGGGAACCTGTAATGTTTGGGCTAGACACGGAGGTTATGGACTGATAAACGAGTTATTAGAGGAGATGAACCTTGAAAAAGGCCGATACAACCGTTAAAGCGCTGAACATCTATATTTCTGGAATTGTACAAGGTGTTGGCTTTAGACCGTTCATTCACAGGATAGCTAGGAAGTCAGGGGTAAGGGGAACTGTAAGGAACATGGGTGGAAGCGAAGTTGAAATTCACGTTGAAGGAACTAATGAGGAAATAAACTCTTTTCTTCAGCTTCTTGAAAAAGAAAAACCTCCTCCAGCAATAATTGAAGAAATAAGGTTAGAAGAGAGCTCATTTCTGGGATTGGAAGGGTTCTCGATACTCAAAAGTGGCAAGTCTCGGGTTAGGCCATCAATGATTCCTCCAGACATAGGGATTTGTGATTACTGTTTAGAGGAAATTAAGGACCCTAAAGACAGGAGATTCCGCTATGCATTCAACAGCTGTGCCTGGTGTGGTCCCCGGTTCTCATTGATAGAAAAGATTCCATATGATAGAGAAAACACTACAATGAGAGATTTTCCACTCTGCGATTATTGTAAATCCGAATATTACGACGAGGACAATCTCAGAAGATTTGATGCTCAGGGGATATGTTGTCCTTTATGTGGACCCAAATTATGGTTAGTGAATGCGTCTGGAGAGACGCTTGATTCCCAAGATCCCATAACAGAAGCAGCTAAACTTCTATCAGAGGGTAGAATTCTAGCTATAAAGGGGATAGGGGGTTTTCATATAGCCTCCTTAGCCACTGATGATTCTGTTGTACTTGAACTTAGAAAAAGGAAGAAAAGGCCACAGAAGCCATTCGCTCTAATGGCGTTGGATATTGAAACGATCAAGAAGATAGTTTATTTGAGCGAAGAGGCTGAGAGTTTACTAAAAAGCCCCCAAAAGCCGATTCTTCTCCTTGATGAGAGAGAGGATAGCCCTGTCTCAAGGCACGTCGCGCCTGGACTAGACAAGCAGGGTGTGATGCTCCCATATACTGGCTTGCATTACCTACTTCTTGAAGAAGTTGAAGACGGCTTCCTGATAATGACAAGTGGGAATCCTCCAGGGAAACCCATGTGCTTAGATGAGTCGTGCGCCTTAACAGAGCTGAAGGACATAGTAGATTACTATCTCATGCATAACAGGAGGATCATCAACAGGGTAGATGACAGCGTCTTAAGATTTACAGATGGGAACTTGATGTTTCTAAGGAGGTCTCGAGGGTATGCTCCTTCATGGATAAAGCTGCCCTTCAGCTTAAGACGTCCTGTTGTTGCTTTTGGAGCGGAACTTCAAAATGCAGGGGCTGTGGCCTTCGAAGACAAGGTGATTCTAACCCAGTACATAGGAGATACTGATGAATTTGAGGATTTACAGGAACTAGAGAAAAGTCTGACCTTCTTCTTGAAGACCTATGGTATTGACGTTAGGGAGTCCATCTTAGTAGCTGATATGCATCCATCCTACTCTAGCGTCAGGTTAGCTGAGGCCTGGTCTGAAGAATTAGGAGTTCCTCTAATTAAGGTTCAGCACCACCATGCTCACGCTGCTTCAGTTATGGCTGATTGGGGAGTTAGGATGGAAGAGAATGTAGTCTCTATTCTAATGGATGGAGTTGGTTACGGTCTTGATGGATCCATATGGGGAGGAGAGGTTTTCTTAGCCAATTACAGCGGGTTTGAGAGGGTTGGCAGGCTCAAATATTTGCCAATGCCTGGGGGAGATTTAGCAACTAAGTTTCCCGTTAGGATGTTGATAGGAGCTCTTTCGGTCTTCTCTAAGCGGGAAGAGATAGAGAAGATAATTGTTGAGAGGGGACTTGTTCGAGGGTTAAAGAGGGGAATGTCCGAGTTGGAAATAGCGATTAAACAAGCAATAGGAGGAAGAGCCATGAAAACGTGCAGTGTAGGCAGATTTTTGGATGCCATCTCAGCTCTCCTAGGAATATGCTTAGAGAGGACGTATGAGGGAGAACCCGCAATCAAGCTAGAAGCTTCTGCCAAAGGAGGTAAAATAAGGGATGTTGAGAGCATCTTAACTAAGGAGGGCGATCTCTTAGTCGTTGATACGACTAGATTACTGCTGTGGACTCTAGAGCACTTAGACCTTCCGCTTAACGACCTCTCTGCCACTGTACTTTACGCTTTGGGGAGAGCGTTGGGAGAGATTGCGGTACAGTCTATCTCAGGAGCAACGTTAAACGAAGTATTCATTGGAGGAGGAGCTGCTGTTAATAGTTACCTCTTTAAGGGCATAAAGGATGCCTTAGCAGGGGAAGGCTTAGCGGCTAGGCTCCCGAGGAGGATTCCAGCAGGGGATGGGGGAATCGCCTTAGGACAAGCAGCGATTGCAACGGCCAACGGCGTCAACTTAGAGGGGTAATGCCAGAGCATACGGATTGGTTAAATATCATTACTCTTTAAATGGAATCTAAAATAAGCCCCATAAACTGAACGTTTGAGAAACTCCAAAGAAGCTCAGAAGGTTGAGAAAGGAAAATGTACGACTTACTTATAGTTGGATGCGGACCAGCCGGAGCTTCTCTGGCTTCGCTTGTTGCTGAGGAAGGATTTAAAGTGCTTGTTGTTGAGAGAAAAAGGGAAATCGAAGAGCCTACAATTTGCGGTGAGTTTCTTCCGGATTTCTCACTAATTAGAAAGGCATTCCCTGATGAATTCCGCCCGGCTACTGAGTTTATGAGAAAAAGCTTTTACAGCGATGAATTCACTCTTAACGAGACGGATTGGGTGGTAATTGATTTAAGTGGCAAGGAAAAAACATTGAATCTCAAAGGAAAGATTATATCAAGAAAAAAAGCTGTTTCTCAATTAATTGGAATGGCCAAGAATCATGGAGCTGAGGTATACCTATCAACTAGCTATGTTGAAAGCAAAATTTCCAATGGTAGAGTCATTTCCTTATTAAGAGGAAAGAAAAAGTCTTTAGAGGAATCTCGCATCGTTGTAGGCGCTGACGGATTTCCATCTAGGGTTTCCAAATCTATGGGTCTCAATAACACAGTAAAAAGTGAGGATCTGGCTCACGTCACCGTTCAGTTGGCTGAAGGTAACTATCCAGAAAGGTCTATCTACATGGGTTTCTACATGGATTTTTCGCCAGGAGGATATGCTTGGGTGATACCTAGGGGGAATGGTATCTTTAGTGTGGGAGTTGGAGCAAGAGATAGTTATGGAGTCAATTTAAGGGATTGTCACGACAAATTCTTGAGAAAAATGGGCTTAGAGGGCGTAGGGCAAATTTTCGGGAAGGCGTTGCCCGTTGGCGGAATATTCAAGAACATAGCGAATAGCTTTTCCTTGTTAATAGGTGATGCTGCTGGTCTAGTAATGCCAGTAAATGGAGGGGGGATTCCTACAGCGGCGGTCTCTTCTTTTATTGCTGCTATGACATTAAAAAAGTGGTTTGAAGACCCTCAAGAAGCCAGCAAATTGTTCAAAAGTTCAATGATTAACTGTTTTGAGAGAACTTTCAACGTTGCGCTAAGGGCGAGGAAGATAGTGGATCTACTTATGAGACATGAGTTGCTCTCACTTCTATGGATAATTCCTCCAGGAATGTTAAGAGGAGTTATTGCCTTGGATAAATCCTCTTTTGGCTATAAGCTTCTCGATCTTCCCTCAAGGGTGCCTGTATGAGGATTGTAGTATATGGGGCTGGTCCTGCAGGGCTGAACTGTGCATATTGGGCAGCAAAAGAGGGTCATTCCGTGAGAGTTTACGAAAAAGGAGATGAACTTGGTGTTAAACCATGTGGAGAGGCTATTCCTGAGGAGGCCCTCCTTTTTACTCCTCTGAGAGAGGGGGATTTTATACGCAACAAAATCAAGAGGTGTTTATTCTATCTTAAATGGGATTTTGTAAGGGAAGTTCAGGGATTTTTAACAGGATACATCATTGATAAGAAATCATTCCTAAAGGCACTTATGGAGAGTGCAGAAGCAGAAGGAGCGGAAGTAATTCTCGGAAAGGCACCAAATCCTGAGGGCTATGACTTGTTAGTAGATGCTACTGGAAATCCGGGAAGCATTGCAAGGTCTTTTTTTGATTATTCTGGCTACAGGTCTGCACCTGCCTTACAATGTTACTGTACTTGTGCTGAGGCCCTGCCCAGGGACGCGATAAATTTGGTTATATTGCCATATGGGTATGCTTGGATCTTTCCAAAAGGGAAGGTGTATAATGTTGGAGTGGGCGGTTTTGCTGGAACTGGAACTCTAAGGAAAGATCTGGGTGTTCTTCTCAAAAAGTTCAATTTGAGGGTTATTGATAGAATAAGAAGAGGGATCTTCTCCACTGGAGGTCCCCTTCCAAAAATTCAAAGAGGAAACGTTGTTGTGGCTGGTGAAGCTGCTGGAATGGTGATGCCATTCACCGGAGAAGGCATTCGATATGCACTTTACTCGGGCTCAATATGCTATAAGCCGAACTATCAGATGCTTTGGAATAAGAAGTATGGAAACAGATTGAAAAGAGGAAGAAGGTGGCTCAATAAAATTCTATCTTTACCGGTTGATGTGAGAATGAGAATAATTAAGGAAGCTCCTGTGAGTCTCCTTCTTTCATTGTTCCAAGGAGATAAGCCAAAGGCTAATGACTTGCTTTTCCTCGTTAACTTTTTTGTAAGCTTATCAGTCAAACGTAAAGTAGTGCGACGTTGAAAGTTTCTTGCTTTCTCAGAGAAACGGACATTAGCATCAAGATCTCATAACATTTAATGGCTTATATATTGCATATAGAGGAGTGTAAAGGAGAAAGTAAGTGAATACGAAGAACATCGTTTAAAGACTCAGGATTTGGTGTTATGTCAGTCGTCGTTGCAAGGACTGAACTGAACCGACTCTGTGACAGTTTATTTTGAGATCTAAATATCGGATGAATCAGATTTCCTGATAGAGGAAAACTTATGAATTAGATTATTGAATATCGGTAAGCCATGATTGAACTGAAACTAGAGCTAGAACCATACATAAGGAAGGCCGAAACAGCCCTTTCAGAAGTTCTGTCGGCATACTCAGACTCTATTTTCTACAAGCCTCTTGTAGAAGCCCTAAAAGGCGGTAAAAGAATAAGACCAATGATTCTTCTGTTAGTTAACGAGGCAAGTGGTGGTGGGGGAAATCCAAGGCCAGCAGCTGCTGCCATTGAACTAATGCACAATCTCTCCTTAATACATGATGACTTAATAGATAAAGACGTTTTTCGGCGAGGGAAACCATCATTCCAAAAGAGATTTGGAGAAGAAATGGCTGTGTTGATGGCTGATTACGTCATGTCTGTTGCGGTTGATGTTTGTTCAAGGTATGAAGATAAAAGGGTGTTGTTGACACTCTCCTGGACAGCAATAAAAATGAGTGAAGGAGAAATGGAGGAATTTCTGGTTAGAAAGAAGGAGAGGTCACTAAGCATCAATTCATATATAGATATACTTTACAAGAAGACAGCGGCAATATTTGAGGCCGCAGCAAAAATGGGTGCAATAATAGCTGGTGCCTCTGAAGAGTTGGTGGAGCAAATAGGCAGATATGGTAAGTACATAGGGCTTGCTTATCAGGTCAAGGACGATTTGATAGATTGGGGAAAGCCTGGAGAGATCTCATCACTTGTTAAAGGAAAAGATCCAAGAGTCAAACTGAACGAGTTGGTTCATGAGTTAGTGAATAAAGCAATTGAGTCTTTGAAGCCATTTCCGGACAGCAAGGCAAAGGAATTACTTCGAAGAATAGCTCAGTACATTGCAAATCGAAAAGTTTAGACTCGTTTTATACATTTTGATTGTTTCAGGAATTTATCTTTTGGAATGTCTACTATGGAACCTTTTTTTGAATGCCTTTTACGTATTGGGAAAGTTAGTCGATATCCTGTGATGATCTTTAAGTTCTTTGAAACGATCCGTCAATAATAAGCCAAATGAAACCCAGATTCCCTTCTTAGCTATTGTTCTGAGGAGTTGGAGAAACAGTAAAGATTATCCTTATCATAAGGATCAGATGTAGGCTCCCACTAAATGCACTAAAAGGGACGATAGAGATGCCTTCGTACGATGTGGTATTAATTCACGCTCCAAGCGTGTACGATTTCAGGGAAAGAACAGTTTTTCCAGGACCAGTAAGCGAGGTAGTTCCCTCTCTCTATGTTTTTGATATGTATCCAATAGGTTTCCTCACACTTGCCTCTTTCCTTGAAGAAAAGGGATTTCGAGTGGCTATCTTCAATCTAGCCTCGAAAATGTTATCAGACAAAGACTTTAATGTTCCCAATTTTCTTGAGCGGTTGGATGCCAAGATTTATGGTATTGATCTGCACTGGTTGGTTCACGCCCATGGGGCAATAGAAATCGCTAGAATGATAAAACAGTTTCACCCTAACTCTCGCGTAGTGCTAGGAGGGATATCCTCTTCTTATTTCTGGGAAGAGATAATGAAGAGCTATAGCTTCGTGGACTTCATTCTGAGAGGCGATTCTACTGAAGATCCCTTCGCTAGCTTGGCTGAAAAGGTGATTGAAGGGGATAATGACTTCTCCACAGTTCCAAATCTAGTATGGAGAGAAAATAGTAGAATACGTGTTAATCCACTTTCCTATGTTCCTCGGTCCCTTGACTACACAAGTCCAAGCTATGATTTTATGATCAGGCAGATCTTAAGAACCAAAGACTTGGCTTTATCCGCTCCTTTTGCTTCCTTTCTGAAGAATCCAATAACAGCAGTACTGACGGCAAAAGGATGCGTTTTCAATTGTGTGGGCTGTGGAGGATCCAAGAGTTTTTACTCCAACTTCCTGAACAGATCTTGTCTTGCATTAAAAAGCCCAGAAAGAATCGCACAAGAGGTAGAGTCGATCGCTGAGAAGCTAAAGGCTCCTATATTCATCTTGGCTGACATTAGGCTTGGCGGCAGAGAGAGAGCGGAGAGGATAATTCAGGAGCTTAAGGCTATTGACGTTGGAAATGATCTAATGCTTGAATTCTTCTTCCCAGTCAATCGATCGCTCTTGCAGCAACTTTCAAGGCTAGGAGATAACGTTTACATTCAGATATCTCCTGAGACTCAAATTGAGAGGGTGCGATATAGTTACGGAAGGCTATACAAGAACAAGTCGTTGGAAAAAATGGTAAATAACTCGATTAAACTTGGAATAAAGAGAGTAGATCTTTACTTCATGACAGGTTTACCCCTTCAAACAGCAGAAGATGCGGTTGGCGTAGCAAAATACTTTGAATACTTGCTAAATGAAAACGATGCCTTAGGAAAGCTGGAGGCATTTACAGCACCTTTAGCTCCCTTTATTGATCCAGGAAGCGTTGCTTTTGAAAATCCCGAGAAATTTGGTTATAACATCATCTATCGAACGTTTTTAGAACACAGAAATGCGTTATTGGAGCCTCACTGGAAATATATCCTAAACTACAGTACAAATTGGATGGATAGAGGAGAAATCGTTGAGGCTAGCCTGAATGCCGCTGAGAGGTTGGCAGAAATAAAGGAGAAATATGGGATTATCGATAGAGAAACACTTGCTGCAGTAAAGGAAAGAACTTCATTTAGCAGAGAGTGCCTAGCTTTGATCGAAAATGCTGTGAACAGGGGAGAGGATAAACGCTATGTGCTTGATTCTCTCAAGGCTAAGATTGCTGAGCTAATGGAAGAAAGGGAATTTCTCCTTAAAAAAGAGCTATATCCAAGAATAGGTTTGATAAGTTCTCTAAGACCCTTAGGAATAATCAAAGGCTTGATAAGAACCTTATTTTGAACGTTATTGACTCTTTGGAAAGGTCAAAACCAAGTCTTTACAGCATAGCCCGTTACGAATTAAGCTTAATTCAGTTGAAGCTCTGTAATCGATTGTTTTTGGTAACTATTTAGTTTCTCATAATAGTTTGACTTCCTAGGATAAAGCTAGCCTTGAATAAACGCCTATTGTTTTACATAACGCTTTTTGCAGGATGTTAAAATTTTTAATAAATCTGGTCAACTCGTCAGGGGAGGAGGTTCATGCCTAACGATCAAGGATTGCAAATTCTGCTTACTTTCTCGGCGGCCTTGGTTATTGGAGTTGGCATAGGTATACTGGGATTCATTCTTGGAAGACTACTGGCACCATCGCGCAATCTAGAGAGAAAACGATTGAGATACGAATGCGGTAATCCTCCTAGAGGGAGAGCAAGGGGCCTTTTTATGATGCAATATTATCCTTACCTAATTGTCTTCCTGACAGTCGAACCAGTCATGATTTACTCTTTCCTCCTTCTGATGCAGGCTCATAATAGTCCATCTAGGGTTCTGTTGTTATTCCTGATTATTCTTGGTATTATAACCCCTCCTCTTGTTTTTGGTCTTAATTCTGCACGGAGGTTGAAGTTATGGTCTGCGGAATGAACGGGGTCACCCTAATCGGAAATCTGGAAGAATCTGCAAGGAAAGCAGTCCAGTGGTTGGTAAATAAAACACCCATCAGAGGTATTAGGGATTGGGGAATTGCCTTCTCACTATGGCCTGTTCACTTCACTACCGCTTGTTGTGGAGCTGAGTTCGCTGCTACCTCTGCTCCGAGGTTTGACGTTGAGAGAATGGGTTTCCTTCCTTTTGTGGCCCCGAGACAAACTAATCTAATGCTCATAGAAGGAACGTTGACTCGAAAAATGGCTAAGGCGGCCGTATGGGTATATGAGCAGATGCCAGATCCAAAATTCGTCGTGGCTATGGGTGCCTGCGCTATTGATGGCGGGATCTTCTGGAACAGCTACAACATAGTAAGGCCGAAGGACATACTTCCCGTAGAAATATATATCCCGGGATGTCCTCCAAGGCCCGAAGCTGTCGCTAGAGCAATTATCATGCTACAAAAGAGGATAAGAAGGGGGGAGGCTGTTGGGCTTAAGTTCTGAGAACAAAATAGAAGACATAGCTAAGAAAATCGCTCAATCGTTACAAGGACTTCCGATTGAAATAAGCACTAAGGACGAAATAATCACCGTAAATGTCAAACATGAAAATCTAGTTGAAGTCGCTAAGAAGCTGAGAGGTGTGGGATTTGATCATGTTAAGTCCGTAACAGCAACAGATTTTCCAGAGCAAAAGGAATTGGAAGTTATTTACCACGTTTCATCCTTTGGAGATTTAGATCTTGCCAAGGTCATAGTAGCCCTGAAGACAAGACTATCAAGCGATGATCCTCGCATATCTTCACTTATCGAGATATGGCCAAGCTCAAAATACTCAGAGAGAGAGCAGCATGAAATGCTAGGTATAGTTTTTGAAGGGCATCCGGAGCTTGAGAGGTTGTTGTTGCCAGAGGATTATGAAGGGCCTCCTCCCCTTAGGAAGGAATTCAAGGTAAAAACGGAGGGGATTCAAGGTTGAGCGAAGAAAGAACAATCGAGCTTCTGATTGGACCTCAACACCCGTCATCAGGTCATATGAGACTATATGCTGAAGTCGACGGTGATATAGTGGTCAGACTTAGGCCAAACATAGGATATGTCCACCGGACCGTGGAGAAACTTGCAGAAACAAAGAAATACATCCAGATAATACCTTTAGTTGAGAGACCATCTCTTGCGGACACCGCAAACCACAATCTTGGATATGTACTCGCATTGGAAAAGCTTCTAGGGATAGAAGCTCCCCCAAGAGCCCAGTATCTTAGGACTATTCTTGCAGAGATGAACAGGATTCACAGCCATTTCTATGGATTGGGGATACATGGGATCATGCTGGGATCCTCTACAATATTCATGTGGGGTTTCGCAGATAGGGAAATAATGATTGAGATGGCTCAACGACTGACGGGCGCCAGATTAACATATTCTTACATTATCCCTGGCGGCGTAAGACGAGATTTGCCCCAAGGCTTCGAAGACGAGATGGAAAAAGCTCTGCGGTATATAGAGAGAAGATTGAAGGATTATGGCAAGCTATTCCTCCGTAATCCGGTTACGCGTGCAAGGTTAGAAGGCGTGGGCGTGCTCAAGAAGGAGGATGCCATAAAACTCGGAATTGTGGGACCTAATCTAAGGGCTTCAGGAGTCCCCTATGACGTGAGAAAGGTTCAACCATACTGCGCATATCCTGAACTGGAGTTTGATGTTGCTGTAAGAGAAGAAGGAGATTCGATGGCCAGAGTATTGGTCAGGGTCGAAGAGATAAGGCAAAGTATGAGGATCATAAGACAAGTTCTCAAGCAAATTCCTGACGGCCCGATTCTCAGTGAGAATTACCTGAAGATGATACCACCGAAGTGGAAGGAGTTTGTAGAGAAAAAGGGTAGAATAAAGTTCCCAGCCATCATGGCTAATTTGAGACCTCCTAAAGGGGAGGCCTTCTCTAGGGTGGAGGCTGCCAGAGGAGAGTTAGTGTACTACATCGTAAGCGATGGAAGTGTGACTCCATATCGACTTAGAATGGTGACTCCTTCCTTCAGAAACGTTGTGCTGTTCGAACACCTTATACAAGGATGCAGAGTTGCTGATATTCCCGCAATTTACGGTAGTCTGGATTACTTCCCTCCGGAGGCTGATCGATGATGAATTTGATGGATCTTTTGAAGTGGATTTTAGATCTTTTGTTTTCTCCTTGGCTGTTCGTACCTCTGATATTCCCTGGACTCATAACAGTCTTTGCTATCCTGCTTTTCATAATATGGTTCGAAAGGAAACTGGCAGCAAAGGTTCAACTCAGATATGGGCCCCTTTATGTATTGAAACAGCTAGGAGGAGCAATACAGCTGGTCGCTGACCTTATTAGGTATCTCTTTGCTGAACCAATAGTCCCAGAACAGACAGACAAACTGGCTTTTGTGTTGGGACCCATATTCCTCTTTGCTGCTTCTTTCATCCCTTGTGTTATTATTCCTGTAAGCTCCTCTTTCTACGCTATTAGGAGCGATATTGGGCTTCTAATATCCCTTGGATTGTTGACATTTTCACCTGCCATAATCCTAATCATAGGGTGGGCAAGTAACAACAAGTTTTCACTTATAGGAGGATTAAGAGAGGGCTATTTAACAATGGCATACGAGATACCGCTATTCATATCTGCGCTCTCAATGGCTGCCCTCTACGGAACTATGGATCTAATTGAAATGGTAGAGACACAATCCGAAGGGACTTGGGGTATAATACTGAATCCACTCGCCGCTCTTACGTTCCTAATACTTGCATTCATGTCCACTTCCAGATTCCCATTCGAAATAGTTGAGGCTGAGAGTGAGATCGTGATGGGTCCCTTTACTGAGTATAGCGGAATTCTCTATGGTCTCACTATGGGGGCCTCCTATGTCAAGTTCTACGTGCTTTGCCTCTTATTCTCAATAATGTTCCTTGGAGGATGGCAGCCTGTGCCTAGCTTGCTCAGCTGGAGCCCACTATTCTCAAGAATTATTTTGCCAGGAGTTATTCTCCTACTAAAATCCCTAGTCATAATGATCTTTGGAGTCTTCCTTAGATCAGTATATCCTCGCTACAGGATAGACCAGGCTCTAAAGATTGGATGGCACATGATCCTGCCGCTGTCCATTGGATCAGTGTTTCTCTCCTTGGGTCTTATCCTGTTGGGGGTGGTACCATGAGTAAAGGAAAATCTACTCCAATAGGTAGGCTGATTAATCACCTTGAGGCTATAGAGACAGGAATCAAGTATCTGTTCATCCCTAGAATGACTGTGATGTATCCAGAGGAAGTAATGGAACTTCCTGAAGGGTACAGAGGGATGATAAAATATAACAAGGAGATTTGCATTAGTTGTGGGCTCTGTGCTCAGATATGTCCAGCTGATGCCATGAAAATGTACTTAGAAGAAACTAGTCTCGCTAAGGGAGGAGAAAAACAGGCGAAACCGAAGAGATATCCAGGAATTAACTACACAAGATGCATCTTTTGTGGATTTTGTGTTGATATTTGTCCTACTGGAGCAATAGAGCATGTTAGCATACATGATGTGGC